>DVEE01000219.1 GCA_015295885.1 Leptolyngbyaceae cyanobacterium M65_K2018_010 | reverse complement strand
GCTCCAGTTTGTTCTTTCGGGATTGGCTTAGGACTTGGGTGAGAGGGGCGTTCTCTGCGGGTGGATGGCCGTTCAGGCTGGCGAGGCCTACCCCGATGGCCTCCCTCAGACTTGCGGGTAGAGGGGGTGTCAGAACGGCGGCGGGGGCGAGAGGGTTTTTGGGGCGCCATGGTAGATTGGTGATCGCTGAGAAACCAGGCTAACACGCCAACCATCGGAATAGCCCGATTTCCCCTAAACCCGTGGGTTAGGCCTGACCCTGGCCAGGGTGCTAACGAGCCTGGCGCTGACTTGCCTTAGCCTGCATAATTGATAGGATGGCTGTACGGCTTGTCATTCCTGCGGCGGTAGGAATCTACTGCTGGGGTAAGTTGCTCGCCTTAGATGCCTGGTCTGCCGGGAATGACAGCCGTTGGTAAGCGGGTTCGTGAAGAATTCAACTGAGATGTTATTCCAGCCCGGGCAATTTTACAACTGCCATCTGCCCACCTACTCACCTGGGTTAGGGAAGGTGAGTAGGCCCAAAAGCTCAATCAATCGGTGGGGATCGGTCAGGTAAAGATAGCCAATCAAGGTTTCAAACCCAGTAGCCTGCTGATAAACGGCACTGTCTACTCGCTTGGGTCCCCGGGGAGAAGCGTTACGGCCTCGGCGAAGGAGGTCTTGCTCAGCGACGGTGAGCCAGGGCGCAAGTTGCTTCACGTAGTCGGCTTGACACTCAGCTCTGACTTGACTGACGACCTGACGATGGTACTCCTGAATGCGCTTAGGTGGCAGCAACAATAAGCCCCGGATGAATAGCTCGTACACCGCATCCCCGATATAGGCCAGGGCAACCGGAGATAGGGCCTGCACCTGGGCTGGGGAGAGGGGGGACTCGCCTGCACCGGTCATAGTGGTATTTACCCCACGGGTAGGATCAGTATACCGAGGCCCGGTCAAGCCCGAAAGCCCAGCCAACCGACTAAACTCAAGCATCCAACCGAGACTAGCCGCAGTCCCCGCATCCATCGGTGAAACATCCATAGGGTTGAAGGGAGGTAGCCTTGGCCTGGCTAGGCTAGGTCAACCATTAGTCGGAGTGTCTAGGTTTGCTATGGCTTCATCCACTGAAGGTTGTAGCGATAGAAACTTCTCTAGCCGCACTAGTTTTACGGTTTGAGTAACCCGCGGGTTGGTCACTACCTGAACGGTTCCTCCCTCATTGGTGGCTTTTTTAACCAGTTGGACTAGGGCGCCTAGGCCAGAGCTATCGACAAAATCAATGGCCGCCAAATCCAGAATAATATTGGGGGGACCCGCTTCAACGTACTTGGTCATCACCTTGCGGAAGGCAGGTTCAGAAAAGGCATCAAGCAGACCTGTGAGGCGAAATAATTGATAGGTACCCCTGACATCGCGGGTGCCTCGTAAACTTACAGTCAGGGTTAGAGATTCAGCGATGGGAAACCTCCTGGGTGCTCCAATTCGACAGTTAAATATAGGTCAGGATAGCCGTGTCTGCAAGGGGTAAATCCCCTCCCCTAGTGGACCTACCGTTGGCCGTGCTGTTGGCGGTAATCCCGCATAGTTTGCACAAACTTGGCAAACAGATAGTCGGCATCATGGGGCCCAGGGCTAGCCTCTGGATGGTACTGTACGGAAAAAATTGGCAAGGATTTATGGGCCAATCCAGCTACGGTTTGGTCATTCAGATTCAGGTGGGTAACCGCAACCTGCTCTTCGGGAATAGAGGCGGCATCCAGGGCAAAACCATGATTTTGGCTGGTGATTTCTACCTGTTGCTGAAGCCCGCAGGGCTGATTTAACCCCCGGTGGCCAAACTTGAGCTTAAAGGTGGAAGCCCCCAGGGACAGGCCTAAAATTTGGTGGCCCATGCAAATCCCAAAGGTGGGGAGTTGGTAGTTCAGCAGGGCTTGGACCAACTCTGGGGCGTAGCGGACAGCGGCTGGGTCGCCCGGACCGTTGGAGAGAAAAATGCCGTCGGGATGGTAGCTCATAATCATTTCAGGGGAGCTATGGGCAGGCACCACAATAACGCGACAGCCGTAGCTGGCTAAGCGCCGGAGAATATTACGCTTGATGCCAAAATCGACGGCTACCACCGTCAGGGGTGGCTCTCCGGTCACGGGTTCGCCAGCGCTATACTCCCAGGCCGTTGGCGTGCCTTCGGTCCACTCATAGACCTCGGAGGTGGTGACCTGATCGACTAAGTTTAGCCCGGTCATGGGAGGGGCATCCTGGAGTTGTCGCAAGAGTTCTGCTGGATCCAGGATTTCGGTGGAAAGGGCTCCATTCATGGCCCCTTCCGAGCGCAGGCGGCGGGTCAAGGCCCGAGTATCGATGCCGAAAATACCGGGAATTTTATGGGCTTTGAGGTAATCCGGCAGAGATTGGGTGGCTCGCCAATTACTGGGAATGTCACAAATGTTGCGGGCGATCGCTCCCTTAATTTGGGGCCGAGCCGACTCTTCATCCTCGGGGTTGACACCGGTGTTGCCCAGTTCGGGGTAGGTGAAGGTGACGATTTGACCACAATAGCTGGGATCCGTCATCACTTCCTGATAGCCGGTCATACCGGTGTTAAATACCACTTCACCCATAACTGTCCCCGGTGCCCCAAAGGACCAGCCCTGATACACCGAGCCATCGGCTAACACCAACAGGGCAGGGGAGGCATCCGGAAAAACCATGATTTTAACTCGGTATGGCGGGGCGCTACTATCCTAAGGCCAAACCATTGATTTAGACCAGCAAGTGTTAATAGAGTCTTGACAGAAACACGAGGGGTAGGGAACGGAAGATTTACCTACAATCTTTAATAGCCCAGGGGGCACACTAGTTGAGCATCTCAACATCTTCTTGACCGCTATAGCAGGATGACACCGATGGTATGGCTGGCACCTATGGCTCGAACTCTAGGATTCCTGGGCATGGCAGGTCTGGTGATGGGTTGTGGGGTGATGGCCGAAAAACGACTGTCGACCGCCCTAGAACCTGCGGCCCTAGCGCCTACCCATTCCTCCACACCAGCTCCGCAGTCCTCAGGGACCCCAGCGGACCCCAGCCCTACCGTCTCGCCTCCTGGGGTCCCGGTCCAGCCCCCTTACTTCCGCGAAGCAGTCAACCGAGCTACCAGTGCGGTGGCCATTGGTCAATCTGCCCAATCTCAGGAAGATTGGCAACTGGCCGCTAGTCGCTGGCAGCAGGCCATTCAGCTGATGCAAAGGGTGCCCGCCAGCAGTGCAGAGTATGCCCAGGCCCAGGGCAAAGTCCAGGAATACCAGCAGCACTTAGCCGTTGCCCAGCGCCGGGCGACGGGACAACCTGTCCCCCCGCCAAGATCACCGGTGGCGCCTGCCCCTGCCAAGGGGCTAGTGGCCCAAATCCCCATTCAAGAGCGCCGGGGCGGCACTCCTGTGGTAATAGTCACCCTGGAAGGACAACAGGGGAAGCAATCTTTTCCCATGCTGTTTGATACCGGTGCCACGGGTACTCTCATTACGGCGGATATGGCCCAGGCCATTGGCGTTGTCGTGATCGGTGAAACCCAGGCCAAAATTGCCGACGGCAGCGTGATTACCCTGCCGGTGGGCTACGTCGATGGGTTGGAAGTCGGCGGCTTGCGTAAGCAGGCCCTACTGGTGGCCATTGGCGGCAGCGTTGGTCTACTGGGTCAGGATGTCTACGGGGAGTATGGCATTGCCCTGGGTTCCCAGGTGATTCATTTGCACCAGTGAGCCTACCCTGCCTCACCGGAGTTTCCACCGCAGGGGGGCGCTCAGGCGGTTGGAGAC
>DVEE01000146.1 GCA_015295885.1 Leptolyngbyaceae cyanobacterium M65_K2018_010 | reverse complement strand
TTTTCAGGGAGTAGATGTCCTGGGGCGGCCCTTTGGCTGGGTGAAAGGCCCGGGGGATTGGACCGCTGTCAGTGCGGCGATCGCCCGCGGTCAACCCGTAGCGGTGATCCAAGACAGCGGCTCTACCCTTTGGCAGGCTCACTTACCCCACCCCCACCCGTTCCAATGGGATGGTGAGGCTGTGGGAACCGCCAGGCCCCAAGCGCGCCTCTGGATCAGTGCTAGCCAACGGCCGTTGACCCCCGATCCCGCCTTTCCTCAAGTTCAGTGGCACCCGCGAGTCCTCTGGGTCGGAGTCGGGTGTGAGCGGGGCACCCCTCGCGGCGTGATTGAAGCGGGCATTGAGCAGGTGTTCAAAGCCCACGATCTGGCCCTGGGGGCGATCGCCGGGCTGGCCTCCCTAGACCTCAAGGCCAATGAGGGGGGCCTAGTCGAGCTTTGCCAAGAGCGTGGCTGGCCCTTGCGCTGTTATCACGCCGATGACCTGAAAGTTGTGCCGGTACCCAATCCCTCCGCGGTAGTGGCCCAGGCGGTGCAAACCCCCAGCGTGGCTGAGGCGGCGGCCATTCTGGCAGCCGGGGGTGAGCTCCGAGTCGCTAAGCAGGTTCTACGTCTGGCCGGGCAACCGGGTGCTGTTACCGTGGCCATTGCCGAGGCCGAACAGGAATATATTGGTCGGCCGGGGCAGTTGGCCCTGGTGGGCATTGGTCCTGGCAGCCTAGCCCAAATCACCCCGGCGGCCAAACAGGCGATCACCCAGGCCGATGCCGTGATTGGCTACAGCCTCTATATCGACCAAATCCGGCCCCTTTGCCGCCCTGGCCAGATCCTTGAGCCCTGGGCGATTACCCAGGAGCGAGAACGGGCTGAACGGGCGATCGCCCTGGCCCAGTGGGGCTTAACCGTGGCCGTGGTGTCTTCCGGGGACTGCGGCATTTACGGCATGGCCGGGTTAGTGCTAGAGCAGTTACAGGCCACGGGCTGGGATGGCACCACTCCCGCCGTCCAAGTTTATCCGGGCATTTCTGCCCTGCAGGCCGCCGCGGCCCGGGTAGGCGCCCCTCTAATGCACGATTTCTGTGCTATTAGCCTGAGCGATTTACTCACCCCCTGGGAGGTGATTCTCCAGCGGTTGACCGCTGCCGCCCAGGCAGACTTTGTGATCGCCCTCTACAACCCTAAATCTAAAACCCGCACCCACCAGATTGAAACCGCTCACCAGATCGTGATGACCTACCGCCCTCCTGAAACCCCGGTAGCCATCGTCAAGTCAGCCTATCGGCCCGAGGAAATGCTCTACACCACAACCTTGAAAGATTTGCTGACAGTTCCCATTGACATGTTGACGGTGATTTTGATTGGCAACCAAAGCACCCGACAACACCAGGGTTGGCTGATTACGCCGAGGGGATACAGTGGTAAAAAAATAGCGTCCCTGTAGCCAAAGGCTAGAAGAACGCTAGGCCATGATTCGATGGGTTCAAATCCAGAGGGGATGTGACCGACGTTTGATTGCTTGGATTAGTCCTTGGAGATGCGGGGGGGTTCCCGAAACGCGATCGCAAAAAACAGCGTACCGATAATGCAAGCGAAAATGAAAATATAGGCGACAGCTTCCATGGTTAAAAAATCTCCTACTCTAGCTAATTCCAGTTTACAGGGATTTCCCAACCTTCTCCCAGGTCTCCAGGGCCCTAGGCAGGGGGATATCCCATAGCAGGAATGGATCCGCTGGGGGTTGAGCTTGGGCTGATAGCTAAAAGGCCCGACTGATAGGGCATATCGCTCAACAGTCGGGCCGTCCCATGAATGGCAAGAAGAGACTAAACGGTTTCTTCCTTACGGGTGGTTAGGTCACCCACCTTCTGGAAGAAGCCCCATTCCACCTGCTCGGGAGAGAGATCGGGATCAATCCCGGCAAATACATCCCGGAACAGGGTACGGGCCCCGTGCCAGATATGGCCAAAGAAGAAGAGCAGGGCAAAGACAGCATGACCGTAGGTAAACCAGCCCCGAGTACTGGTGCGGAATACCCCATCAGACCCAAGGGTTTCGAGGTCAAACTCGAAGGGTTCACCGAGCTGAGCCTTACGGGCATAGCGCTTCACTAGGGTCGGATCGGTAAAGGTTTGGCCATCTAGTTCACCACCATAGAAGGTGACCGTGACACCGGTTTGCTCAAAGCTGTACTTAGACTCGGCCCGTCGGAAGGGAATATCAGCCCGCACAATACCATCCTTGTCAACCAGCACCACGGGGAAGGTTTCGAAGAAGTTGGGCAGACGCCGAACCGTCAACTCGCGACCCGCGGCATCCTTAAACACCGGATGCCCCAACCAACCCTGGGCCAAACCATCCCCTTGATTCATAGGACCAACCCGGAACAATCCCCCCTTAGCCGGGCTGTTACCCACGTAGTCGTAGAAGGCCAACTTTTCGGGGATGCGGGAATAGGCTTGGGCTAGGGTAGCACCGGCATTGACATCGGTTTGAACCCGCCGTTGAATTTCCTGCTGGAAGTAATTGCTATCCCACTGATAGCGGGTGGGGCCAAACAGTTCAATGGGGGTAGCGGCACTGCCGTACCACATCGTACCGGCCACCACAAAGGCAGCAAAGAACACGGCGGCAATACTGCTGGAAAGCACCGTTTCGATGTTTCCCATGCGCAGAGCCTTGTAAAGCCGTTGGGGGGGACGCACAGTGAGGTGAAACAAACCGGCAATGATGCCCACAATCCCAGCAGCAATATGGTGAGCCACAATACCGCCCGGATTAAAGGGGTTGAAGCCAGCGGCCCCCCACTCTGGCGCGACCCCCTGAACATGACCGGTGAGGCCGTAGGGGTCAGAAACCCACATACCTGGGCCCCAAAGCCCAGTCAGGTGAAAGGCTCCAAAGCCGAAGCACAGTAGCCCAGACAAAAAGAGATGGATGCCGAACATTTTGGGGAGATCGAGAGCCGGTTCCCCCGTCCGAGGATCACGAAACAGCTCTAGATCCCAAAAAACCCAGTGCCAGCACGCCGCCAGGAACAGCAAACCAGACAGGATGATATGGGCGGCGGCTACCCCTTCAAAGGACCAGAAGCCAGGGTTGACGGCTGGTTCGCCCGTAACGCTCCAGCCTCCCCAGGATTGGGTGACGCCCAGGCGGGCCATGAAGGGTAGTACAAACATACCCTGGCGCCACATGGGATTAAGCACGGGGTCGCTGGGATCAAAGGTGGATAGTTCGAACAAAGCCATGGAGCCAGCCCAGCCAGCTACCAGGGCCGTATGCATTAGGTGTACAGCAATCAGCCGCCCGGGGTCATTGATGACGACTGTGTGTACCCGGTACCAGGGTAGTCCCATTGACTACTCTCCTCCTCTAGGTAAAACAGTATTGTTTTGACGTGGTCTTAACGGTGCCAGATACTGATAAGCCTATCAGATTGGGCTCACAGAATCCCTCAGAAATTCATCTATCGGAGCGAAATAGTGGCAGCGGCCACCCTCACCCAGGGATAGATTCTCTATTGATACAGGCGAGATGTAACAATGAAATTACTTAAAGAAGTGTAACCACTTCAAATCACCCTCGCAACCCAGACCAAGGGTTCGAACCGGCCTCAAGGAAAGCCCTCAAAGAGGCCATCCTTCTACCTCCTCACGAAATCGCGCATTTCCAAACGCTTAAGTTCCATCATCCTGTAAGGAGAATTATTAATGGCAATTATTAAGTTTCTTAACGAAAAGACCGAGATTTCCGTCGCCGATGGGGCCAACCTGCGCTTCAAAGCTCTAGAACATCGGATCGATCTCTACACCTTCAGCGGCAAATTAATGAATTGCGGGGGGTATGGGCAGTGCGGCACCTGTGTGGTGAATGTGGTGGAGGGGGCGGAAAACCTATCGCCGCGCACCGGGGTGGAGGAACGTAAGCTGAAAAAGTGGCCCGCCAGCTGTCGCTTAGCCTGTCAGGCCACGGTCCATGGCCCCGTTGCCGTGGTGACCAAGCCTAAACGGTCGGCTCAGTCGGTCGTTGAATCCTCTAAAACGGTTTAGGGCCCAGACCGAGGGGGAATCACTTTTCTCAGCGGGGAGAGTGATATTCTAAAGGCGTTACGATGATCGCGTGGTCAAGTAAGTAGTGTTTGGTTGAGAGTAGAGGCAATCACTGATGGAAGTGAATAAGCTTGGCTTTGTCGCCAGTATTCTGTTTGTCCTGGTCCCGACTGTGTTTTTGTTGATTCTGTATATTCAAACTTCCAGTAAGCAAACTGGATCCTAACCTGCCGCCATTGGAGGTGAGAGTACCTTCAGGGGGTGGGTGATAGCAGTGGGGCGCTGGCTAAGACCAGCGCTTTTTTCAAGGTCATTAAAGCTTCTATGACGTATTGCCTAGGAATTTTGGTCAGGGCTGGGTTGGTGTTGGCCGCCGACTCCAGAACTAACGCTGGGGTAGACTATATCTCGTCCTATCGCAAGCTGTTTGACTTTTCTCGGACCGGTGAGCGAGTCATTTTACTGTGTACCTCCGGGAATCTCTCCGTCACCCAGGCGGTGGTGCACAACCTCACCCAAGACATCAAGCGCAATCGCGATCCTAATCTCCACAACCTACCCACCCTGTACGATATTGCCCGCTATATCGGTATGCAGATTCGCACCATGCAGGAGGCCGATCGCCCCTGGTTAGAGAAGGACCGGATTGATTTTCAGTGCAGCTTTCTGGTTGGGGGGCAAATCTTAGGGGAAGCGCCGGAGCTTTTTTTGGTCTATAGCCAAGGCAACTGTATTCAAGCTACCCCCGAAACCCCCTTCCTGCAGATCGGGGAAACCAAATACGGTAAGCCGATTCTGGATCGCACCATTTCCTACGAATCCCCCCTGGATGCCGTGTCGAAGTCGGCCTTGCTGTCCTTAGATTCCACCATGCGATCGAATCTCTCGGTGGGCCCACCGCTACACGTGATGATGTATCAAACTGACCAGTTTGTGGTTAAGCACCGGGCCCAGTTTCAAGCGGGGGATGCCTATCTTCTAGCTATGCGCAAGCATTGGGAAGTGGCCCTGCGCGAGGCCTCATCGAATATGCCAGATATTACCTGGAACCAGGATCAGCTGCCTTCTCCCCTGGGAATTCCAGACCTAGACCCCGCCTGAGCTCAGCCAGGTCCTGGGGGATAGAGGCCAGCAACTTCGCCGGTGTGGTGAGGGCTAGGGCTAGGGTGGGTTGCCATCCCGGCTCTAGGCTGAGGGCCAGCCCCCCATGGTAGTGGGGCACCCACTGCCCATAGTAGATGTGCCAGCCAGCCGCCACGCCCCGGCGGACGGCTACCGGGGTGGGAGAGGGGGGCTCTGCATCGGCTGGCAAGTCCAGGGCCACACTGGTGAAGGGGAGCCCCAGGCCCAACCCCAAGCCCTTGGCGTAGGCTTCTTTGCAAACCCAATACCGGAGAAACTGGCGTGTTCCTCCAGCGGGGGGGAGTTGCTGTACTGCTTGCACTTCTTCGGGGGCTAGGCAGCGATCGCAAAGGCCAGCTAAATCAGTCAGGGGGCGTTCCTGCTCAAGATCCAGGCCCAAGGGCCTGGCAGCCAGGGCAATCCCGACCCAATCGCCGGAGTGGGAGACGTTAAACTGCAGGGACAAGTCCGAGGCCAGCGTCGGTTTGCCCTGGGCGGTGTAGCTGAGGGGAACAGCGCTGGGAGGATAGTCAAGTACCTGACCGAGTAGGTAGCGCAAACAGCCCCGCCCGACTAAAAAGTTGCGCCGGGCCTGGGGTGGCTTGAGGGCCAGCAGGCGATCTATCTCAGTGGGGATGAGGTAATCGGTAAGGCGGTGGCTGAGGGATGCCTCCAGCTCAGCGGCATGAATAGCCCAAATCTTGACCAGAGTCCGCTGCGACAGGGGCGGCGAGGCTGGTAGATCAGGCGGTTTGGCGGGGCCATCGGGGAAATCGGGCATGCTTAGGAGAGGGATGTAGGCCTAGCGTACACTCAAAGTATTCCCCCGCTTAACCCCGTGGGGGAACGAGCACCGGAGGCGGAGTAGGGCGTTGGCACCAATCGATGATGTTTCCGAGCGGGCGGGCGAGGCCACCGCTGGTCCGCGAGTTTGTATCCTGGGTGGCGGCTTCGGCGGCCTCTATTGCGCTCTGGCGTTACAGCGCTACCAGCGGCGACTCTCAGTGCCCCTGCGGGTGACCCTAGTAGAGCCCCGCGATCGCTTCACCTTTACCCCCCTCCTCTACGAGGTGCTCAGCGGGGAACTCCAACCCTGGCAAGTGGCCCCTCCCTACCGTGACCTGTTCAACCATAGCCCGATCGAGCTATGCCAGGACTGGGTTGAGGGCATTGACCTGCACCAACGCCGGGTGACCCTGCGCCAGGGGCCGACCCTCGCCTACGATTACTTAGTGGTTGCCCTGGGGAGCCGCCTGCGTCCCCCCGCCTCCCCCGACAGCCCAGGGGCCTTACCCTTTACCAACCTGGCCGATGTCTGGCAACTGGAACACCGATTGGCCGCCCTGGAGCATCAGTCTTCTGGCGATCCCATGCATCTGGTGGTAGCCGGGGCTGGACCAAGCGGCGTGGAACTGGCCTGCACCCTGGCCGATCGCCTGGGCGGGCGGGCTCGCATCACCGTGCTGGATCGACGGGCGGCGGTTTTGCGATCCTATCCCCCAGCCATGCAACGGGCCGCAATCCGGGCTCTAGCTAAACGGGGGGTTGAAGTGTATACCCATGCGCCCCTGCAGTCCGTAGAGGAGAATCACGTTGTCTTCCATCACCAGGGGCAGGGACACCGACGCCGGGCCGACCTCACCCTGTGGACCGTGGGTACCGTTCCCCAGCCCTGGGTGGGTCAGCCCAGGCCTAAGCAAACCCCCTTGGCCCAATGTCTAGTCCGACCCACCCTGCAATTGCCCGACTACGACAATGTATTCGTCCTCGGCGACATGGCCGCCATGCCCGCCCGCGGCCGGGACTGCGCCCCCATGACCGCCCAAGCCGCCTTCCAAGCGGCTCCCGTAGTCGCCCACAATCTCTGGGCCTTAACCACCGCCCACCCCCTACGGACCTTCCACTACCGACATCTCGGCGATATGCTCAGCCTGGGGCGGGGAGACGCCGTTGTCCATGGTTTTGGCCTTTGCTTGACCGGCCGGTTGGGCTCGGTTTCTCGCCGTTGGGCCTACTGGTTAAGACTGCCCACGCGCCGCCACCGCTGGCGGGTCTTGAAGCATTGGGCCAGCCTCACCTAGGGAAGGTGGGCCCCTCTGTCTGAGGTGGGTGGGCCGGTGGTCTAGCGCCTAGAACGCGGTTGAGCGCCTAGAACAGCGCCTAGAACAAGGAGGCCTAATCACCATTCCGCCGGTGGTCATTACCCATGGAGGGGGCTAGCGAGATGGCGGGATAGGGGGATGATGGGAAGGATGCTGCCGCCGGGTGAGTGGTAAGTACACAGAGAATCGATAGGAATGGCCGGCCGATGGGGGCACCGCACAATTCTGTGGTTGGCCCGCTTCCTAGGGCGGCCCCCTACAACCCCAATGCCCTCAGGGGCTAACCTTGCTGGGCAACGGTTTCAAACTTATAGGCGTGATCTTGCAAAAGGGCGCTGACCTGATTAACCACGCTGTCACTGGATTTCCTCTGAATCCCCTGACGTTCAGGGTAAAAGTCGGGTTGGTCGAGGCTGCGGGCAATGGCCTGTTTGACCTGATCGGCAATCAGTTCAGCCAGTTCCTCCCGAGCGGTTTCGCGCTGGAAGTTAGCCCCCTCTTCAGTGGTGGCGTAGAGGGGCGGCAGTCGGTTGAGGGCATAGGCGGCAATATCTCCCAGATCGAGGGTGCTCCCAGAGGTGGCCTCGATTTCAGCTACCCGAGAAATCGCCTCTGTCAGCACTAGCTCTTCCATCACGTTGATGAACTGTTTCCGAGGTACCGCCACCACTTCGCCGGTCAACAGAGCGCCCATGAGGCGATCCAGGGCCATGTACCCTTCGATGGATAGTTCAGAAGCGGTGTCACAAATACGGCCAACTTCGGCCTCCATAGCTGGAGTTAAATAGCCATCTTGTAGGGCCTGCTCAACAATTTTCTCAATGGTCATAGTCATTGGGGCCAGACGCTCCATAAATGGAATGGACAGGCAGCGGCCGCTGCCAAAGCAAGGGACTGGAAGATGACTCAATCCCGATCATGGTAGGTGGCTATAGTGTGCCCTGATTGGGGGGGCAGACCACAGCCTGAAGATGAGGACTTCACAGAACTAGGATGGAAGTTTACCGGTACTTCAAAAAGCCGATACCCTGTTTCCAAATTTGGTGAATCTCCTGTTCACCCGCTTCTACGCAGATACAGTGGGGATCCTGCCAGATTACCCGACCGGTGATCAGATCTCCGGTGAGCAGTTTGACCTCAACGGTCTTTTTATCGCGAATCAGGTTCTGCACCTGCCGCGCACTGGGAAGACCCGTGGTGAACTCTTGGGACATGGCGTCTTAGCCTACTAATTTCTAATTTCTGCTGGTTTTACGTTACCCCTTTGGGAGGGATTAGGGCACAGGGGTGGGGCAAATTTCTTGGCTCGACCGGGACTGGGCCAGGAACGCGGTAGCGCGGAGCCCGCTTGCCCAGGTCTGGACCTTTTGGTTGATAATGGGAGCCGTAGGTTGGGCGGAAGCAGGGTTATGGAGTTCAGTAAGTACCACGGTTTGGGCAACGATTTTATTTTGGTCGATAACCGTCATCGCCCAGAACCGCTGTTAAGCCCGGCAGAGGCGGTGGCCTGGTGCGATCGCCACTTTGGCATTGGTGCCGACGGGGTGATTTTTGCTTTGCCAGGGCAGGCCGGTACCGATTACACCCTGCGGATCTATAACTCCGATGGATCGGAACCGGAGATGTGTGGCAACGGTATTCGCTGCCTGGCCAAGTTTTTAGAAACCCTGGAAACCGCCGAAGGTCGTGCCCCCCAAGCGCCCCATACCTACCGTATTCACACCCTGGCGGGGGTGATTGCTCCTACCCTGCAACCCGATGGCCAGGTGACGGTCGATATGGGACCGCCTTTGCTGCTGGCGGCGGAAATTCCGACTACCCTAGCAGCGGCCCAGGAAAAGGTTGTGGCAGTGCCCTTAACGGTGGCCGATCAAACCTGGTCGGTGACCGGTGTGAGCATGGGGAATCCCCACTGTGTCACCTTTGTAGAGGAGGTCGAGGCCATTCCCCTGGCCACCCTGGGGCCTCAATTTGAGCACCACGCCGCCTTTCCCCAACGGATTAATGTCGAATTTATCCAGGTGGTACGGCCCGATTATTTAAAGATGCGGGTTTGGGAGCGAGGGGCTGGGATTACCCTCGCCTGTGGCACTGGAGCCTGCGCCTCCCTGGTGGCAGGGGTCTTGAATGGGGTGTGCGATCGCACCGCCACCGTGGAATTGCCCGGTGGACCCCTGCACATTGAATGGTCCGCCGATACCAACCGAGTCTATATGACCGGGCCGGCGGAACAAGTATTCCAAGGCACCTGGATGGCCTAGGGGGTGGCCTGGCCGATGAGCACAACGGAGGAGCGGGGGCTCACGGGGTAAAGACTGCCCTCAACGGCCGGTGACTCCTGGGGATAGCAAAAGTCCTGGGGCGGGCTGAGGGCCGTATCCACCAAGCGATGCCAGCGTTCCTGGGGTTCCAGGCTAGGTAGCTCAAAGACCTGGGCTTCCCAGTTGGCATTCAGCATGATGTGGAGTTGCTCCTGGGCGACCGGGTACCGGAGGGTGAAGGCCAGGGTATGGGAATGGTAGGACCAGTTGGGGTGGCCCAGGCGGGTGCCATGCCAGACGATGTGGGGTTCGGGATGCCAACTGGCCGTGACTCGCAGTAGGTGTTCTAGGCGAAATACCTTGAGCGTTTGAATGGTGTGGATGAGCCCCTGGGTAAACCGCAGCAGGGATTGTTCCCGATCTACCGCCGTCCAGTCAAACCAACTGAGGGGACTATTTTGGCAATAGGCATTGTTGTTCCCCATCTGACTGCGGCGCACCTCGTCGCCCATCAGCAGCATGGGCGTGCCCTGGGCCACAAACAGAAGGGTGAGAAAATTTTTGATTTGTCTTTGCCGCAGGTGTTCCACCGCTGGATCCTGGCTGGGGCCTTCGACGCCGCAGTTCCAACTGTAGTTGGCGTCGCTGCCGTCGCGGTTCAGCTCATGGTTAGCTTCGTTGTGCTTGTGGTTGTAGGACACTAGATCGTTCAGGGTAAAGCCATCGTGGCAGGTGACAAAGTGAATGCTGCGGTTCGGTTCCCGGTTGGGCTGGGGGAAAATGTCGGGGCTGCCTAGAAGGCGGGCCGCCAGGTTTGGGATGGTACCTGGATCGCCCTTGACAAACTGGCGCACATGGTCACGGAAGGGACCGTTCCACTCAGCGAAGCGATCGCCAATGAAGCTGCCAACCTGGTACAGCCCGGCCGCATCCCAGGCCTCGGCGATGAGTTTTGTGCCTGCTAAAACTGGATCTGACTCGATGCTCCAGAGAATCGGAGGATCTTCCAGCGGGTTACCCGCCATGTCCCTGGACAGCACGGAGGCCAGGTCAAAGCGAAACCCGTCTACATGCATCTGGGCCACCCAGTAGCGCAGACTATCTAAAATCAGGCGGCCCACCACCGCATGGTTGGCCTTTAGGGTGTTGCCGCAGCCACTGTAGTTGGCGTAGTAGGCGGGATTGCTTTCGAGCAGGTAGTAGGTGCTGTTGTCAATGCCCTTAAAGCTGAGGGTTGGCCCCTGGTGGTTGCCCTCTGCCGAGTGGTTAAAGACCACGTCTAAAATCACTTCAATGCCGGCCCGGTGCAAAGCTTTGACCATGTCGCGAAATTCGGTGACTGGCCCCAGGGGATCCTTGCGAGAGCTATAGGCGCGGTGGGGAGCGAAAAAGCCCAGGGTACTATAGCCCCAATAGTTCACCAGCCCTGGCTGCACGTCTTGGGGATCAAACTGGTGGATGGGCAACAGTTCCACAGCCGTCACCCCCAGGGATTGCAGGTAGGGGATTTTGTCAATGACCCCGGCGAAAGTACCCCGTTTTTCCTCCGGTAGCCCCGAGGAGGGATGCTGGGTAAACCCACCCACATGCATTTCATAGATGACGCTACTGGCGTAGGGAATCTGTAGAGGGCGATCGCCCTCCCAGTCGTAGCTGCGGCTATCGACGACCACTCCCTTCAGAGCCGTGGCGCAGTTATCTCCGGGGGCAATGGCGGCCTTGCGATCGTAGAGGTCGTCCCCGATGATCACCCGGGCATAGGGATCCAACAATACCTTATGGCCATCAAACCGATGCCCATGGGCCGGATCGAAGGGGCCATGTACCCGGTAGGCGTAGACCTGGCCCGCCTTCAGCCCCGGCACAAACACATGCCAGTAAAACGAGGTGCGATTTCTGCTAGGGTCCAGGGTAATGACGTGACTGGGCTCCAGGATATTCTCTGAGGCGAATAGCAGTAAATCTACCCCGGTAGCATGTTTGGAATAGAGGCAGAAATTCACTCCAATGGCGTATAGGGTAGCCCCGAGAGGATAACTTTGCCCAGGCAAAACGTTGAGAGCCATCGACCTTCAAAGCCAAGCACGGCAGTTCAGGGGTCTATTCAGAACCTGCCATTTCGCCGGTCATTCTACCATTGGCCCCCCCTGCAAGTCGCTCACGGAGCACCAAAATGAAACCCCAGGAGCGGATCGAAGCCAGAACTGCCGACCCATCGGTCTAGGCTAACCTGCGGGGCAGATCCCTAGCCCTACCCTTGAGCCTGGGGATGCCCCGAAACCCGAACCAACCTACAATTGAGTTACCTGATGTCCAACCCTTGAACCCCCCTATGGCCCTTGTCGAGGCGAACTCCCCCCTCAGCCAGCACTTTTCTCGCCGCACGATCCAGCGAGCAGAACGAGCCTTTAAGTGCTCTCCCTTTCGACTTGACCTATTACTGGCTCTGCAAGGCCAAAGTATTTCCATCCGCCAAATCTGCCATCCCCAGGGGCTAAAAAATGGCTACAGCCGGCGATCGCTCTCGGAGCTGCAGGCGGAAAATGAACTGATGTGGCTGATTGCCGTGGGGCTACTGCGCCGAGAAGTGGATGGCCAGGGATTGACTGACCGTTTCCGACTGAC
This sequence comes from Leptolyngbyaceae cyanobacterium M65_K2018_010, assembly GCA_015295885.1. Taxonomy (GTDB): domain Bacteria; phylum Cyanobacteriota; class Cyanobacteriia; order Phormidesmidales; family Phormidesmidaceae; genus Nodosilinea. Next base: position 1,616 of record DVEE01000146.1, on the reverse strand, counting down.
TCCCCTGGGGCGTCAAGTCTGCTATGGTTTACAGCAGTTGAATCCAGCTCAGTTACGCCCCACCTGGGGTGATCATTGTCATAATTCATGGTGCCGTTGGTGGCGGCGGCCTAGTTGGTGGCCAGGCTAGTCGGCCTGGCCTCCGCCGCTCATGGGTAGTGTTGTAGACAGCCCCTGCATCACTAGGGGGGCGAAAGGGGCAGGCTAGTTATAAGGGCAAGCGGCCGAATCCGCCGTTGTTGGATGTATTCACCTGGGGAGAAACTCCATGAGAGCAATCATGGTTGTGGGAACCGCCTCCCACGTTGGCAAATCGCTGATTACCACGGCGCTCTGTCGATTATTAACCCGGCGGGGATGGCGAGTCGCTCCCTTCAAGGGGCAGAATATGGCCCTCAATGCTTACGTTACGGCCAATGGGGGTGAAATTGGCTATGCCCAGGCGGTGCAAGCCTGGGCGGCGGGCATTGCTCCCCAGGTAGAAATGAACCCCATCTTGCTCAAGCCCCAGGGCGATATGACCTCCCAGGTGATTCTGAAGGGGCGTCCGGCCGGGCAGGTCACCTCGCAGCAATACTATGAAAAGTTTTTTGAGCCCGGCTGGCAGGCGATTCAGGAGAGTTTGACGATTCTGGCACAGGATCACGACTTTCTGGTGTGTGAAGGGGCCGGTAGCCCGGTTGAGGTCAACCTCAAACACCGCGACTTAACCAATATGCGGGTAGCCCAACATCTCAAAGCGCCCACTGTGCTGGTGGCCGATATCGATCGGGGCGGCGTCTTTGCCCATATTGTCGGCACTCTAGACCTCATGGATGCGGAGGAACGGGCCCTGGTCAAGGGGATTATTATCAACAAATTTCGCGGCCAACGGGAGCTGTTGGAACCGGGCCTAGAATGGCTTAAAGCCCGGACTGGGATTCCCGTGCTGGGAGTGGTGCCCTGGCTGGAACATCGGTTGCCGGCTGAGGACTCTCTCAGTCTCTTTGACCGTACCCCCAGCAGCCAGAAAAAAGCCGAAGTTACGGTTGCGGTGGTGCGGCTGCCCAGAATCTCCAACTTTACGGACTTTGACCCCCTCGAGGCGGAGCCCCAGGTGCGGGTGGTCTATCTCAGCCCCAAGGATGATCTCGGCTATCCGGATGCCGTGATTATTCCGGGCACCAAAACCACCATTGCCGATCTATTGATTCTACAGCGCACGGGCATGGCCGAGGCGATCCGCAACTATGTGGCAGGCGGCGGCACGGTGTTGGGCATTTGTGGCGGATTTCAAATGATGGGCCAGTTCTTAGCGGATCCTGAGGGTATTGAAGGCACCGAAGGTCGCTTCCCGGCCCTCGACCTCTTCCCGATGAGAACGGTGATTACCCAGCAAAAAATCGCCCGGCAACGCACCGTGAGTTCCCGCTACCCCCAAGACGGATTGCCGGTGGCGGGCTATGAGCTCCACCAGGGGCGGTCCCAACTGAGCCTAGCAGAGGCGGAAGAGAAAACGGGCCACAAGTTTGAGTTTCTCTTTGAAGACCCCAGCCTGGGGGTGGTGGACAGCACCCAATCGCTCTGGGGCACTTACCTGCATGGCATTTTTGATAATGGCCCCTGGCGGCGGGCCT
>DVEE01000543.1 GCA_015295885.1 Leptolyngbyaceae cyanobacterium M65_K2018_010 | reverse complement strand
TTATTTTGAGCAGGGCCCTAACCTGCATCCTCCCTAGATGTCCCGCGGTGATTCCATAGAGCTGTCTGAATCATACCGCCTCTTCCACTCTCCCGCTCTCCCACTCTCCCACTCCCCCACTCCCCCACCCGCTCGACTAGCAGGGGGTTGTTATGATGGGAGGATGGAAACCCTCACCCTGACTCGCCCAGACGACTGGCACCTGCATCTCCGTGATGGTGACGCTCTAAGGGCTGTTTTACCCCATACGGTGCGCCAATTTGCCCGCGCCATCGTGATGCCCAATTTGAAGCCGCCGGTACGCTCCGTCGCCGATGCGGCGGCCTACCGCGATCGCATCCTCGCCGCAATTCCGCCGGGCCACACCTTCGAGCCCTTGATGACCCTCTACCTGACTGACCGTACCCGCCCGGAGGAGATCCGGGCCGCTAAGGCGACTGAGTTCATCAAAGCCGTGAAATACTACCCCGCCGGGGCCACCACTAACTCCGACTCAGGGGTTACGGATCTGCGGAACTGCGATCGCGTCTTTGAGGCCATGGAGCAGGTGGACCTGCCCCTCCTACTGCATGGGGAAGTGACCGACCCCGAGGTGGATATGTTCGACCGCGAGGCCGTGTTCATCGAAAAACACCTGATTCCCCTGCGGCAACGTTTTCCTAACCTACGCATCGTATTGGAACACATTACCACCGCCGAGGCGGTGCAATTTGTGCTGGAGACCGATCGCCTGGCCGCCACCATCACCCCCCAGCACCTGCTGTTTAGCCGCAACGTCCTCTTTCAAGGCGGCCTGCGGCCCCACTACTATTGCCTGCCGATCTTGAAGCGGGAGACCCACCGCCAGGCCCTGGTGAAAGCCGCCACCTCCGGGCATCCCAAATTCTTCCTGGGCACCGATAGCGCCCCCCATTCCCGTCATAGCAAAGAAAGTGACTGTGGTTGTGCCGGTTGCTTCTCGGCCCTGCACGCCCTGGAACTGTACGCCGAAGCCTTTGAAAGCGTTGGTGCCCTGGACAAACTGGAAGCCTTCGCCAGCTTTTACGGGCCGGACTTTTATCGACTCCCCCGCAATACTGAGCAGGTCACCCTGACCAAGACCCCCTGGCGTATTCCCGAGCAAGTCCCCTTTGGCGAGTCGGGCCTAGTGCCCCTGGGAGCCGGAGCACCCCTGACCTGGCAAAGGGCATCCTAGGTCGCCATCAGGGTGATTTGGCCACTGCCGTAGCCACAAAGCCCCCAGGCAGGGGAGGCCCTGATCTAGGGCTTTTGTTCTGCGGATTTGAGGCGGTGACTGGCGAAGAAAGACCCAGTAACGGGAAAAAGCACGGCATGGCGTTTCAACGGTTGAGGCAGCGTCAGGCCGCCAACGCCCCCCAGTGGTCCCAGGGAGAAGTGAGTTCGTATAGAATACCTCTACCCCTAGCGTCTGATCTTGAATGAGAACGCTCAGCCTGTTTGAGAACGACCGCCTCTCCCTCGATCGCAGCATTGAGCTATCGGTAGAGTCGTTGCGCCACTATGGTGCGTTGTATCAGCACTGGGCCATCGCATTCTCGGGCGGCAAAGATTCGACCGCCACCGTTACCCTAGTTGCCGATTTGATCGACAAAGGGCTGGTGCCTCGGCCCGCCACTATTACCGTGCTCTACGCCGATACCCGCCAGGAGCTGCCACCGCTGCACCAGGCCGCCCTGGGGGTCTTAAAGGCGCTGCGAGAGCGAGGGTTTGACACTCGGGTGGTGTTGCCTGAGCTCGATCACCGCTTTTTCGTCTACATGCTGGGGCGGGGCGTGCCACCGCCGAGCAACACCTTCCGCTGGTGTACGCCCAAGCTGAAGGTGATGGCCATGGAGCGGGAGCTAGAGACCCTGCGTCAAGAGCGGGGCGAGAAATTCTTGATGCTGACGGGGGTGCGCGTGGGCGAAAGTGCCGCCCGGGATCAGCGCATTGCCCTGAGCTGTACGAAGGAGGGGGGTGAGTGCGGCCAGGGCTGGTTTCAGCAGACCACCTCCACCGCCGTGGCGGATACCCTGGCTCCCCTGCTGCACTGGCGGGTTTGCCATGTGTGGGACTGGCTGGTGAAAGCCGATATTGAACTGGGCTTCCCGACCTTTGAGATTGCCGAGGTCTACGGCCACGACCCCCAGGATGACCTGGGCGAAACGGAGCCCATGAATGCTCGCACCGGCTGCATTGGCTGCCCCCTGGTGCAGGAGGATGCCGCCCTAGAGCGGGTGCTGGCCAACCCCAAGTGGGCCTACCTGACGCCGCTGCGGCAGTTGCGCCCACTGTATTGGCAGGTTAAGAAGCCCCAGTACCGGCTGCGCAAGCACGGGGAAGTGCGCAAAGATGGCACCCTGGCGAAGAAACAGGGCCGCCTGGGGCCGCTGACCCTGGAAACGCGGGAATGGATGCTGGAAGAAATTCTGCGGATTGAGGCAGACGTTAACGCCGGAGCGGCCCAGGTGGGACAGCCCAATATTTGTTTGATTAACCCCGAAGAACTGGCCCGCATTCATGAACTAATCGCGGCCCAGACCTGGCCGGAAAAGTGGGATGGCACCGAGCACCGAGGCGACGAGTGGCTACCGGAAATTTTGTCGGATGGTAGCGTGCAGCCGTTGTTGTTCTCTAACCATTAGGATAGAGAACAGCATTTGGGTAGTGATATGGTCGATACAACCTCTCGGCCACAGGGTATTAAGACAGACACTTGGGTCCCAGCCCAGTGGACTGAGTATGTGGCCATCTGCGAAAACAATGGGTATGAGCAAGCCCGATGCTATTACGACAGTGGATGGATGCGATTTGAGATGGCAGCACTGGGGCCTTTGCACGGTCGTGACAATGCCATTGTGTTGAAAGTGATTGGTCTGTTTACCGCCCTCAATAATATTCGGGTCGTAGAACTGATCAATACCAGCTTCCGTAAAACTGGAGAACAGGATGCTCAGCCAGATATCGCCTTCTATCTGGGGGATAGCTTTCAACTGCCGCCCCGCAATAATCAACCTATTGATATTGAAATTTTGGGTCCACCCCAGTTAGCCGTAGAAATTGCATCTACCACTCTAGGGGATGATCTGGGTCGTAAGCGTTTGCTGTACGAACGTCTGGGCGTTCAGGAATATTGGGTGGTAGATGTGGCGATCGCAGAGGTGCTAGCCTTTGCGGTAGATCAGGGCAGCAGTGGCGAGATTCGCGACTCTCGGGTATTGCCAGGGCTGAGCTTGTCCATGGTTGAAGAGGCGATGCGGCGGAGTGTTAGGGAGGATGATGGGGCGATCGCCCGCTGGCTAATTCAGACGTTTCGGGTGTGACTTTGCTGTACCTTTTAGCTCACCTGATTGCCTGCCCATGGCTCTCTTGCCATAGGGATAGCCTGATGGCCATCTAGCGAGAGACGATGATGGGTGAGGGCTCTGTCGCTTGGGGTTGGAGGGCGATCGCCACCAACGCCTCAATCGATTTCACATTGGGATCGCCCGCCAGGTAGCCGATGCCCCGATGCAGATGAAGGCGAAGCTGCGTTGCCAGGGTTTCCGGATCGGTGCCCAGCCCATCTTGGTGGCAGCGCTGCTTGAGGGCCATCAGCAGTTGGTCGGCGATAGGGCCACCAAACACCTGCCAGGTCATCTCCAGGTTGCTGTCGGCGGGGATGGGCACGGGGGAAGGGATCGACGGTTCTGCCAGGGATCGACACAGGGCCCAGCGACAGAGCACATTCCAGGTGGGGATTTTGGTGACGCGCTTGAGCTTGATCAGCTGGTCTTTGGCGGCTTGGGAGAGTTTGATGCGATCGGTGGGAGGGTGCATGGGGTGGAGGGTAGGGGGTGAAGG
>DVEE01000246.1 GCA_015295885.1 Leptolyngbyaceae cyanobacterium M65_K2018_010 | reverse complement strand
AGGTCGCCCAGGGCGGCGGTGGAACCATTGTTTTGGAAAAACCCCAGGTTCTTCAGACCTCTCCTGCCCTCAAGCTCACCCCCCAGCGTTTGACCCTAGCCGATACCCTGGACAACATCAGCTACCGCATGATTGGCCTGGGCTTTCCGTTGCTCACCATCGGGATCATTGCCGGAGCGGTGTGGGCCAACGAAGCCTGGGGGGCCTACTGGAGTTGGGATCCCAAAGAAACCTGGGCCCTGATTACCTGGTTAGTGTTTGCGGCCTACCTGCATGCTCGCATCACCAAAGGGTGGCAAGGCCGCCGCCCGGCTATTCTGGCCGCCACCGGGTTCGTCGTGGTGTGGGTCTGCTACCTGGGTGTGAATATCCTGGGCAAGGGGTTGCATAGCTACGGCTGGTTTTTCTAGATAGCCTTCCATCCACCTCACTGGGAGTCGGCAAGACAGATTGAAGGCCCTCTCTGGGAACCTTGCATCCAAAGCCTCAGTATTCCTAGGCCTCAGCCCACGGTATTGCCTGAGAGGGGTAAAGCCAGGGGTGAACCTCACCTTTAGAACCGGCTTTACCCATTGGTTTAGTCTCTGCCGTAAGATGGGGATTGGAATTCTCAATCCACCTATGCCTTTTCTAGACCTTAATCGCCCCCTTCAAGCTGCGGGCATGGTGTTTCTCTTCTCTGGGTTAGGCGTAGCCTGTGGTGGTCAGCCACCTCAAATGATGGCGCCTCCAGCGGTGCCGGTGCAAACCCAATTGCTGCAGCCTGGCACCCTGGAAGATAGCTCGGAGTTTATTGGGGTTCTAGAGGCAGAACAGCGGGTGGATCTGAGGCCTGAAGTGGCGGGGCGAGTTACTCAGGTTTTCGTCAGCTCCGGTAGTGTAGTCAGGCCTGGGCAGCCGATCCTTCAACTCCGGCCCGATCAGGCGCAAGCGGAAGTGGCCGGAGCCCAGGCCGGAGCGGAGGCGGCTCGGTTTGGCCGCGATGCCGCCCAGGCCCAGGTGGAATCAGCCCAGGCCAATATTGCTCGCACCCGATCCGAGGTACAGCTGGCGGAAGCAGAATTCAGCCGCACTCAGCAACTGGCGGTCAGTGGAGCCCTCAGCCAGCGAGATTTAGACAACGCCCGCACCAACCTGGAGGTGGCGCGAGCCGCCCAAACCCAGGCGGAGGAGAATTTACGCACGGCCCAGGCCCAACTGCAGCAGGCCAACGCTAACTTTAATCAGGCCCAGGCCCAGATCAACGTCAATCAGGAAACCCTAGGACTGAAACAGGTCGCCGCCCCGGTGGCCGGTCTCCTGGGGGATATGACCCTGCGGATCGGCGACTTTGTCAATGCTGGCCAAACCATTACCACCATCATTCAAAATCAGGAGCTATTTTTACGCATTCAGGTTCCCGCGGTCCGTACCAGTCAACTCCGTACCGGTCTGCCCGTAGAGCTGATCGATCCGGACACGGGCAATTCCCTATCCACCGGCAGCATCAGTTTTGTTTCCCCCGATGTGAACACCAACTTGCAGACGGTTTTGGTCAAGGCTCGCTTTCCCAACGAGGCCGGTAATCTGCGTCCCAGGCCGCCGGGGATGGCAAAACCCAGCAGGTAGCTTCCCAGCGGCCGGTGCAGTTAGGGGCTATGCAGGGCAATAACTACCAAGTGCTAGACGGTCTCAATGCCGGAGATAGGGTGGTGATTAGTAATATTCTCAAGCTCCAGGATGGAGTGCCGATCGAATCTGAAACTCAGGCTTCGTCCTCACCGTTTTAGGAGTTTGACTGTCCCTTTCCCGCCCGTCTATCTGGTTTGATCCTACGTTCTTGGTTAAGCGCCCATGGCAATTTTTTCCATTGCCGATTTATTTATCAGACGTCCGGTACTCACCACGGTGTGCAGTTTGCTGATTGTGCTGATTGGTGGCGTTGCCATTCCCCTGCTGCCGATTGAGCAACTGCCCGAAATTGCTCCCCTACAAATTCAGGTGAGTGCCAACTACACTGGCGCTGATGCGGCAACCGTTGAAAGCACGGTAACCACGGTGCTGGAGCGGGAAATTAATGGCGTGGAGGGGATGGACTACATCACCTCCAGCAGTACCAATACAGGCCAAAGCACCATCAATGTGGTGTTCCAACCGGGGCGTAGTAGGGATCTTGCCCAGGTAGATGTGCAAAACCGCGTAGCCAGAGCTGAGCCCCTATTGCCCAGCCAGGTGACTCAACTGGGGGTACGGGTGAATGCGCAGTCTCCCAGTATTCTGCTGGTCTATCGGTTCTTTACCGACGACGATCGCTACGACGCGCTGTTTCTCAACAACTATGTCGACCTATTTGTACTGGATGAGATCAAACAGTTGAGTGGGGTGGGTAACGCCCTGGTGTTTGGGGCGGGTAATTATGCCATGCGGTTATGGTTAGACCCGTCCGCCCTGGCAGCCCAGCAACTCACTCCCCAGGATGTGGTCGATGCTCTGCGGGAGCAAAATATCCAACTAGGGGGCGGGTCGATCGGAGCTCCCCCGACTAATGGTGACCAGGACTTTCAGTTCACGGTGCGGCTGCCGGGTCGCCTGCAGGAAGCCTCCCAGTTTGAAAATTTAGTGGTGCGGGTAGGCTCAGACGGCACCCTGATTCGCCTTAAGGATATTGGTCGGGCTGAGCTGGGCTCAGAGGACTACAGCTTTGATGTAAAAACCCAGGAAAAGCTGGCGGCGGGGCTGTTGGTCTATCAGTTACCAGGTAGTAATGCCCTAGATGTGGCCACGGCGGTACGGGATCGCATGGCGTTGCTAGAGCGCAGCTTTCCGCCGGGGTTAAAGGCCGATATTGTGTTTGATACCACCGATTTTGTCCAGGTGTCGCTGCGGGAGGTGGGCTTTACCCTAGCCTTAGCGGTATTGCTGGTGCTGCTGATTTTGTTCCTGTTCCTGCAGGACTGGCGAGCGACCATTGTGCCGGCCGTTGCCATTCCGGTGGCACTGATTGGGTCGATGGCCTTTTTGTTGGCCTTTGGTTTTTCCATCAATACCCTGACCCTGTTCGGTTTGATTCTGGCCTCGGGGCTGGTGGTGGATGACGCGATCGTCATTGTGGAGGCGATCTCAGCCAAAATTGACCAGGGCATGCGGCCCCGCCTGGCGGCCCTGGATGCCATGCAGGAATTATCCAGCGCAGTGGTATCTACCTCGCTGGTGTTAATGGCGGTGTTTATCCCGGTGGCCTTTTTCCCCGGCAGTACGGGCAAAATCTACCAGCAGTTTGCCCTCACCATTGCCTTTACCGTCCTGGTCTCGACCTTTAATGCCATCAGTTTTTCCCCGGCCATGTCGGCCCTGCTGTTGCGACCTCGACCGCCGGGGGGCTACGGTGGCCCGCTATTGTCTGGGTTCTTTAACCGCTTCAATCAGGGCCTGGTCTGGCTGGTGGAGCGCTACCGCCGCCTGGTGCGGGTGTTAATTCGGCTGCGCTATGCCGTTCTGGCCGTGTTTATCGCTGGGTTGCTCCTGATGACCCTAATGTTTCGGCTGGTGCCCACGGGCTTTGTGCCAGAGGAAGACCAGGGCTATTTCCTGGGCATTGTGCAGGCTCCCGATGGGGTTTCCCTAGAGTATACGAAGCGGGTCATGGCCCAGGTCAATGAGGCGATTTCCCAGTTTCCCGAGGTAGAGAGTACCTTTCTATTGACTGGGTTTGGCTTTGATGGGCCCTCTCCTAATCGCGGTGTCTTTTTTGCCACCCTGGCCCCCTGGGCGGATCGCCCCGGGGCAGAATCCTCGGCCATGGCGCTGCTCCCTAGGGTCAATGCCTCCCTGCAGGGAATTCAAGAGGCCCTGGTGATTGCGTTCAACGCGGCGCCTGTACCAGGATTTAGCCCTACGGGGGCCATGGAGATGCAACTTCTGGATCGCAGCGGCAATCAGATGAGCATTGATGACTTTTTAGCCAATGCCTTCGACATCATCGGTCTGGCCAATCAATCCCCTGCTTCGGCCGGGGTCTTTACCCAGTTCACGGCCAGTTCGCCTCAAATTCAGGTAGACATTGACCAGGATCGCCTCAAAGCCCTGGATGTGAATATAGACAATGCCCTGACCGCCGTGAGTACCTACCTGGGATCCCGTTACGTGAATGATTTTACCTTTGGCGGGCGTAACTACCGGGTCTATGTTCAGGCCGATGCCCCCTTCCGCAACCAACCGGAGGACATTAACAATATCTACGTGCGATCGCAGTCCGGTAGTATGGTGCCCCTGAGTGAGGTGGCCACTCAGCGAGAGGTGGTGGGGCCCTCGACGCTGAACCACTTCAATCTGCTGCGCTCGATCAAGCTGGAGGGCATTCGGGCGCCGGGAGCCAGTTCTGGCCAACTGATTCAGGCGATGACCCAGGCCTACCAGCAGGCCGCCCTGCCGGTGGTGGGGCAGGCTTGGCAGGGCACTGCTAAGGAGGAAATTGCCTCGGGCGGTTTGGCGGGCATTATTTTTGGCCTGGGCGTCGTGGTGGTTTTTTTGGTGCTGGCGGCCCAGTACGAAAACTATATTGACCCGATTATTATTTTGCTCACTGTTCCGCTGGCCATTTTGGGTGCCCTGGTTTTCCTCTTTTTCCGGGGGTTAGAGCTCAATATCTATGCCCAGGTGGGGATGGTGATGTTGATTGGCTTGGCCAGCAAAAATGCCATCCTGATTGTGGAGTTTGCTAACCAGGCTCGCGCCCAGGGACTCGGCCTCTTAGCCGCGGCCATCGCCGCCGCCGAGCAACGGTTTCGTCCCATTATCATGACGGCCATTTCCTCCCTGGTGGGCTTCTTCCCCTTGCTGATTGCCACCGGTGCCGGTAGCGTCAGCCGCTGGTCCGTAGGCTTTACCGTATTTGGCGGGCTGCTGGTGGCAACGATACTCAGCTTGCTGGTCGTGCCGGTCCTTTATGTGGTGCTTAAGGGCCTATCGGAGCGCATCTTTTTCGGCCCGCCCCCCAAGGCCGGTTCCTCCGTTTCGGGATCCTCTAAAACCCAACCCGCTGAAGAGTCCGTCGCCTTAGCCTCAGACCGCAGCGCTCTGCAACCGAATCAAGAGGGTGAACCCCTGACCTAACCGGAATCTCAGTAGGTGAGTCTAATTCTTCTTAAAAAGAATTGTAAGCAGGGAGTTGGGGGGCTGCGTCCTTCGGCTGAGCGGCTCACCACGCAGTCCTTAGGCCGGGGGTCCACCCCCAACCCCATGTTCTATTTAATTGCACCTACTCACCCTACCCAGGAGATGTTTTGAGCAGGCCCGCTTGACCCAGGCGCCTAGTCAACTTTGAATGGATACAGTTCTCCAGACAGTCCATGGATTTTGAAAACGAGCAACTGCACAATCTGGCTCATCGCTTAAGCGACATCGAAGCCAAACTGGAAGCCTTTATCCAACAAGGTTTAGCTGAGCGCATTGCTCGGTTAGAGGATGCCCTGACTCTGGTGACCGACGTAGAACGGTACCAACCTCTACAACTGCTGCTGAAAACGGGCAAACTTCGGGAAGCGGACGAAGAAACCCTCCATGTTTTGCTGCAAGAAGCTGGCACTTTAGACCGCGAAGAACTCACTCCCGATGCGGTGAAGCAGTTCCCCTGTAGTGTCTTGCGGGTGATTGACCGGCTCTGGACCACCTACACCGGCGGGCGGTTTGGCTTCAGCATTCAACTCCGCCTTTACCAGGAGGTGGGCGGCAGCCTAGAAACTGCTCTGTCCCAAGATCTCACCTTGCTCCGTCGGCTGGGTGATCACCTGGGCTGGCGGGAAAATGACCAGTGGAAGACCATTGACCAGGCTCCCCATAGCCTGAATGACCCGGTAGGTTGTTACCCGGTCATCTGGTGGGATTCCCCCTACGGGGCGAAGATGGTCAACTATTTTTTAGTGCGGCTATTTACCTGCGAGCTTTAGCCTGCCCCAGGTAGGCCACCAGAACATGAGGCGCTAATCGTGGTCTTACGGCCTTACGGGCCTTAGCTCTTTAACTCCCTGGGTCGACCTGGTCATACTCGGGTAGAATACCTGTACTATTACTCTCAGGGTTTGCCCTACCGCCCTAGCTGTTTGAGTCAGGGTCATCCAAATCCCCATTTCCCCTAATTCTCTCTTCTGAACAAGCCTTGAAGACTCCGTCAGCCCCAGCCGATCCCTCCTCCAGGGCGCACAAAGCCGAATCCAACCAGATGCGCGATCGCGATCGCCCCGCCCACGGCTGGTATCGCTTTATCCTTTCCTTTCCCCCCCACTTAGTTCGGAACTACATCCATCGATTTGGCTTGACCCACCACCACCACCTGCTCGATCCCTTCTGTGGCACCGGCACCACCGTAGTTGAGGCTAAAAAACTAGGCATTCCGAGTATCGGTGTAGAAGCTAATCCCATGGCGGGCTTTGCCGGTTCAGTCAAGATCGACTGGTCCCCTGACCCCTCGAAATTTCTCCGGTTGGCCCACCAAATTAGTCAGGCAACGGCCAGGCTGATCGCCACCCCTGGGGAGTCCCTCAAGCCTCTTTCAGAGGCCCAGCAGCAACTTCTCCTGGGCAATTCCATCAGTCCCCTGCCCCTCCATAAAACCTTAATTTTGCTGGAGCACATTAATCGCCATCCTTCCCGGCCCTATCGCCAGCACTATAAGCTAGCCCTGGCCAAGGCCCTGACGCCTGCCATCAGTAATCTTCGTTTTGGCCCAGAGGTGGGGTTGGGTAAGCCCAAACTGGATGCGCCGGTGGTGGAAGCCTGGTGGCAGGAAGTGACCCAAATGGCCGAGGACCTTGCCATTCTGCAAACCCTCAACGACACTCCGGCTCAAATCCATACCGCCGATGCTCGTCAACTGCTGGGGGTAATCGCGCCCCACTCCATCGATGCGGTCATTACCTCACCCCCCTACCCCAACGAGAAAGACTACACCCGCACCACCCGATTAGAGTCCGTCCTGCTGGGGTTTCTCAACAGTAAAGCGGATTTGCGCCGCCTGAAAGAAGGGTTGCTTCGGTCTAACAGCCGTAATGTCTATACGGCCGACCAGGATGACCGCTGGGTGGCTAAACACCCAGAAATTCAACGTTTAGCGGCAGACATTGCAGCCCGTAGAATAGCCCTGGGGAAAACCAGCGGCTTTACCCGCCTCTACCCGCGAGCGGTGAAACTGTACTTTGGCGGCATGGCCAAGCACCTGGCCGATTTAAGAACCCTGCTCCGCCCTGGGGCGCAACTGGCCTACGTCGTGGGCGATCAAAAGTCCTATCTGCAAGTGATGATTCGCACCGGGGAACTACTGGCCGATATTGCCCAGGGTTTAGGCTACGAGGTGGTGGGTATCGACCTCTTTCGCACTCGCCTATCAAGCGTGACCCAAGAGCAAATGCGCGAAGAAGTCGTCTTGCTGCGTTGGCCAGGGGAACTGCCCCCTAACCCCTATCCCTTTAGTGAGGAACCCCTTTAGGGCCCGGGAGGATTCGGGCTGTTGCCTGCAAGGGTAGCAGCGACTGCAACCGCAGCGCTGTAAAACCCAGCCCTCCCATCCCTAGGCCAAAAACAGGCCGCTTTCGGAACAAATCCCCTGCATAGGTTGATCCCACCCATCCCTGGGCAGGTTGGGTAGGCGGGCATATTCAAACACAATGCCAATGGCCGGAACCTGACGCCATTGAGCTTGGCTGAGCATGCGATCGTAAAAACCAGCCCCATAGCCTAGGCGATACCCCCGCACATCACAGGCCAGGGCCGGCACCAAAATCAAATCTACCTGGTTCAGATCAACCAGGGGGGAGTTGGGATGGGGCTCTAAAACCCCATGGGGGCCCTTTTGCAGGGGCCATTGGCTCTGAGGTGACCAGTAGTGCCAGTGCATGGCTTTGCCGACGCAGCGGGGCAAGCCCCAGTGGGTGTGGTGCCGGATCAGGGGGCTGAGGTCCGGTTCCTGACGAAAGCTGGTGTAGGCCAAAATCACCCGGCAGTGGTGGAAATAGTCCCAGGCCCGCAGGTGGTCGCAGATGCGATCGCTCTTTTGCCGCCACACCTGGGCTGGAATGCTCTGCCTTGCCTTGAGCAGGCGCTTTCTCAGATCCGCTTTAGCGTTGCGGTTCAATTCAGGGGAAGAAGGAGAAGAGTCAACCACAACCAATTAGAAGTACAGCAACAGGTTTAGGCCGGGAATGGTACGCGACAGAGTCCAGAGCAGCAGCGCGGCGTAGAGTAAGCCCAAGCCCCATTGATACCACACCAGGGCGGTCACTAATCCGGGTACATGCTGATCGCGCAGGCGCACATCGTTAAAGCCGAACTTCAGCCAGTTATTCAGGCTAAAATCCAGGTAGTTCAGCCAGTTCCAGCGACGATCGAGCAGAATCGGGGTGTAGCGATCGCGAAAAAAGGGAAACTTGGGAATGACTGGCAGGCGGGCAATTAACAATCGCAACTGCCGCATACTGCCGTCTTCCACCAGGTAGCTGGATTCCATCTGGTCATGGAAGCGCCCCTGCTTAAGTAAAAGCCCAATGAGCGCCAGGGGGACCGGGAAAATCAGCAGACTCAAACAGATCAGGGTCAGCACCGGGTAGTCGGCCAGCCGCAGCAGGTTATTCAACCCTAGCAACAGCAACAGTCCACAGGCACCACCCAGCCAAAGGCCTTCGCCCAGGGGCGGTAGGATGGGAGTAGGAAAACGGCGACGATAGCGATCCACAAACCAAAACATCAGCGCAAAGGTAGGAATCGCCACCAGGCCGACCCCAAAGGTGAGGCCAAAACTGGTGCCGTAATGACTGAGCACAATTAAAAGCCCCAGCATGAGCCAGCGCAGCGCCCAGGCTAACCGACTCCCCAGGGGGATCTGACGACGGGTCAGGATGCGATCGCGCACCTTCACGTAGGCGGCCAAATCCACCCCCTTCACATTCAAAACATCATCCACGCTGAGAAAGGGGTGGTCCTGCCGCTGGGCCATAATGGCTTGGGCCTGGGCTTCGGTAAACCCGACTTTGACCAGGGTCGAGAGGGAAGCGGTGTTCAGGTCAGCCCCCAGCAGTCGCCGCTGCCAATCTTTCAGCCGCAGGCGCTCAGCGGTGTAGGCAATGCGGTTGGCATCACTAATTTGCTCGAGCTGGCGAAAGTTGCGCTCCAGGTTCCGCAGCAGGGTTTCATTGCCCATCAGTTGAGGCACCGAAAAAGCTTTGCCAATCTGCCCCGGAGTCCCTAGAATCCGAGTGTTCTCCACACTAAACTCCATCCCGGTCACATTCAGGTAAGCCTGGGGCTGGAACAGGGCATCGCCAAAGTCGGCCTCTGCCCCTAGCATGGCATTGCGCAGGTTGACCGGGGCCCCAAAGCGGGCCTGTCGTAAAATTAGCGGCGCCTCAAACCGGGTTTCAGTAAAAAATAGGGCTTTGTTAAAGGAATCCCGCAGGAAAAACGCACTCCCCTGCCAAAGGGTGCGGGCAAAGTCCGCCGTGCCCTGCCACTGGACTCGACTAAAGTTGAGGTCACCGGCCAACTGGCTGCCACTGAAGTTGGCATTGGCTTTGAACTCAGCCCCCTGAAAGTTAGCCCCATTGCGAAAGTGACTCTGGTCTAGGCGAACGGGCTCAAAAAAGATCGTACTTTTGGCCTGTATCCCCTGGCGAAGGTCGGCCCCCACCAGGTTAACGGCTTGGTTAAAGCGGGCCCCAGATAGATAAAGGGGCTGCTCGAACAGGGCTCCCTGGGCTAACCAACGCCCTAAAAAGTAGGTTTCACTGCCTACCACCGCCCCCCCAAAGTGAGTTTGCACCGCAATCAGCGGCCCCTTAAAGAGGAAAATTTGCTGGGCTGGGCTGTCAGCCTGAATCAATAGGGATTGAGATAGGCGACTCAGTTGAGACAAACGCTGGCGATCGCGCTTGAGTTGGGCCTGCCCCGCTGCGCTCAGGAGGGAAGCAAGACTCTCGCCGTAGAGGGGCTCGCGCTGGCCCAACTTTTGTAGGTCAAAATCCCCCTGGATGATGGCGTAACTGATATCCAGGGCGGGTGCCGTCGTCGGTCGTTGTAGGCCACTACTGAGCAACCTGTAAAAGCTAGGGGTAAGGGAGCTTTCCGGCCGTAAATCAATGGTGAAGTTGCGCAGGTCAATGGCGGCCCGTCCCTCCCGCTGGATCGGGCTGGCCAAACGCTGCCTCAGGATCTCAACGGTGAGGGGCGGATGGGCGTTATCCGTGGGGGAAAGGGGAGCGGCCCCCACCGATTGTCCCCCGCTGAGCGAGATCATCCCAACCAAGACCAGGGCAAGTAAGCGGCTCACCATGGCAGCCAGGCCGGGGCCTCCCGCGGTCGGTCGGTCGGGAAGTGCATCGGCCTTGGCATGGGCAGGTGGGGGAAACAAGCCTTGGGGCAATGGGTGACCTCCGATGGACTCAGAGTAAAAATCGCCAGATCAGTGAAAGGGGCGCGATCGTCGCCAATTAAACCAGTTTTCAGCCCAATCGCGACGCCAGGTGCCCGGTCGCCAGCGATAATGCTGCCAGGCATCGAGCATGCGGTGCAGGATTTCTCCATGACTCTGGGGCAACCGCGGTAGACGGTGGATGTGTTGCAGGGGCAGATTTTGGGCCAGGATCAGTCCCACGGTTTGGATCAGGTCTTCGGCGTGGGGGCCACAGATCTGGGCTCCCAGCAGGCGGCCATCGCGGTGCAGCACCCAACGGCAAAAGCCCGTGGTATCTGCCTTGAAATGAGCGGCGAGGGTCTCCCCAAAGGGAATTTGCAGCACCAGCGCGGCGCTACCGTACCAGCGTTCCGCTTGGGTGCCGGTGAGGCCAAGGCGGGCAAAGCCAGGGACAGTGGCTAGGTAGCCTAAGCGGCCAAGGCGGGTCATCCGACGCCAGGGCAGGTATAGGGCATTGCGTAGGGCAACGGCCACATCCTGATGATCGGTGGCTTCAGCCCAGTAGCCTCCCAGGGCAGGCCCGCAGACAAATACCCTGGGATGGCTGGTGTGGAGTTGGTCATTCACCGGTAGGTGGGGCCAGGGGGGGGGAAGGCCAAGGGCCTCAAGGTTTAGCCCCTCCACGTCAGGCTGCCGGTTGGTGGCCAGCCATAGGTGGGACGCTTGCAGGGGGCCCCCTGTGGCCAGGTCAAGGCTGAACCCATGCCGGTAGGTGACCTGCTTCAGGGTCACCCCCAATCGCAGATCGACGCCCGCCGCCCGGAGCAAACTTTCAATAAAAATCGAGATATCTCCATCCTCGCTGGGTAGCAGGCGATCGCCCCGAGTCACCAGGGTGACCCGGGTGCCCCGCCAAGACAAAAGCTGGGCCAGGGCAATAGCCTCGGGGCTGCGGCCCAAAATTACCAGATCCTCGGGCGGCTGAGTCCACTGCCCCAAGCGGTCCAGGGTTGTGTAGGGGGTTTCCGCCAAGCCCGGCACCGACGGCACGCTCACCTGGGTATTGGGGCAAAGCACAAACCCCCTCGCTCTCAGCACCCGATCGGCGGTGGCGAAAACCAACCGGGGCTTGCGGCTAAACTGCCCCGGCCCGACCACCACATCCACTCCCTTTGCGGCTAAGCTCTCCAACCCCAGGTGGGGGTAGGCCATCTCTGCCATCCTAAGGACCTGAGCCATGAGTGGTGCCCAATCCAGCCTGGGTTCAGGGTCATCCCCTGGGCCCAGCAGCCGTTCCGGGCGAATTTGCTGCCCCCAATGGCTCAACACCTGAACCAGCAGTTGGCGCCAGAGGATAGCCTCCACAGCGCCATCGGGCTCAACCAGCGCTACTCGGGCCCCTTCCCGAGCCGCCAGAGCTGCCGCCTCACGGCCCTGCAAGGTGCCACCCACAATCACCCCATCGTAGTCGGCGGTCATGGCTTCATCCCATCCCATTTCCCTGTGTTTAAGGATAAATCTCCCTGAGCCCGACCTCCCATCCCAGTTTCTGCCCGGTCAAAGACCTCAAGTCTGTCACCTACGCCCCACTTAAGAAACCTAGCCGTTGCTAAACTAGGGGCAATCGGTCAATAATAACCACCACGTCGGCCTTCCTAGCCCTATCTACCCAGTGGGGAAGGGCACTCAGCCCACTCTTCCCGTTCCCACCCTGACCTGCCCATGCCCACCATCGACTATCTGAGAATTAGCCTGATTGATCGGTGCAACTTTCAGTGCCAATACTGCATGCCGGAGGGGGCTGACCTGCAGTACGTGCGGCAGCAAGATTGGCTGACTCGCCATGAATTGCGGCAGCTGTTGGAGCAGGTGTTTATACCGCTGGGGTTTTCGCGCTTTCGCCTGACCGGCGGAGAACCCCTAGTTCGCCCCGATGTGGTCGAAATTGTGGAGGATATCGCCCACCTGCCTGGCACCCAGGACCTAGCCATGACCACCAATGCCTTTTTGCTCAGCAAGCTGGCCTCCGCCCTTTGGCAGGCTGGGCTGAGGCGCCTGAACATCAGTCTGGATTCCCTGGACCCAACGGTGTTTCAGCAAATTGTGGGGGGGCCAGGGCGATCGCGCTGGCATCAGGTCTGGGCAGGTATCCAGGCCGCCCACCAAATTGGCTTTTCACCCCTAAAGCTAAATGTGGTGGTTATTCCAGGGGTCAACGACCATGAAGTTCTCGACCTGGCCGCCCTTACCCTGGATCGACAATGGCATGTGCGGTTTATTGAGTTTATGCCAATCGGCAACGACAGTTTGTTCCAAGACCGGGGCTGGGTAGATTCCGCTACTCTACGACAGCGTATCCGTGAACGGTGGGGGCTGGAGGCCGGTCATGTGCTGGGCAATGGTCCAGCGGATGTCTTTCAAATTCCGGGAGCCCAGGGAACCCTGGGGTTTATCAGCCAAATGTCGGAGTGTTTTTGCGATCGCTGCAACCGCATGCGCCTGTCCGCCGATGGTTGGCTGCGTCCCTGCCTGCTCAACGAAACCGGCCAACTGGATTTGAAAACTCCTTTGCGCCAGGGGCAATCCTTAGTGGATCTGAAAGCACAGGTTGAGCAATTGCTGGCCGCTAAACCCGACATCAACTTCAAAATGCGAGAGTCGGGCACTACAGGGGCCTACAGCCGCACGATGTCTCAAATTGGCGGTTAGACCAGGACCCACTCAACCCCAGCGTCAAGATAGACCCACCATCCGGCCTAAGCCTGGCCGGTCTTAGCCGTTGAATCTCGACTTACTGGCCCTAGCGCCGCCTCTGACAGGCGCCTGACCTGGCTTTTCCCTGGGGCGGCATCTGAGGGTGAACCCTCGTGCCCGCGGTTTGCCGTAACAACTGGTGGGGTAAGCACTACAAATAGAAAAATGCAATAACTATTTACATTTTGTTGCATTTTGTTTACATTGGTACACATAAGGCAACACGCACCCGCTAGACAGCGATGCCCCCTAACCCTTGGGCGGTGCAGTTTGCCCTGGGTTGTAACCTTTAAGGAGGTTTTCCATGTTTGCTATTTTGATCGCTCTATTTGTTGTCGGTTGGGCAGCGGCGGCTCTCATCGGTACTCAGGCCTATTTCCGCGGCGAGCAGACCAAGCCAATCCACGAACGCAACTGGAACTCCCGTTCCTTCGACCAACTGGCTCAGAGCATCACTGGTCAAGCTACGGACTTCAGCGATCGCGTCCCGGCCTATTCTGGCGATGCTTTCACCAGTGGTGGCTTGGTCAACCAGTAGAGGCCCTGCCTAGGGTCAGGTAGCCCACCGACCGGGTGCCGACTTAAAGTGGGACCAATCTCCTAGGAAGAATCCAGGCGTCAAGAGTTCAGGATTCAGAAGGCTTCTGGCTCCCTTCGGGCCGAGCCTCCTCAGGGCGAAGCCCGACTCCTGAATTCCCTCTGCTCAGTACTGTCCCGGCCTAGGTTGATATCCCACCGACCTTGTTCAAGTTTTGGAATTCAATGG
>DVEE01000190.1 GCA_015295885.1 Leptolyngbyaceae cyanobacterium M65_K2018_010 | reverse complement strand
GCATGGACATGGTCTCGGCCATGTCGTCCGTGGCGGCTACGCTGGGCAACATCGGCCCCGGCCTGGGCCAGGTTGGGCCGACCCCCGCCCCCGCCGCCACAGCGTTTGGCAATGCCGCCGATAAACTGGCCAGCCTGGAGCTTTTGGGCCATGACCTCAGGGCTAAAGGCCGCCACCAGGCTGACTTTATCGGGTTCCGGCACAGACCCGAGCACCACAGCCCCCGCCCCGAGTTTCTGCAAAAGACGTTCAGCGGCGGTTTTCAGAGCTTCAGCACTAACGCCCTCTAGCTCTGCCACCAGCACTTTCAGCGACCCCACCGGTTCGGCTTGATCGAGGAGTTGATCGGACTTGATTACCGCCAGTTCCGCCTTGAGGACCTCCAGTTCCTTCTGGGCTGCCTTGAGGTCGCTTTGAAGCACGGTGATGCGATCGGGCAGTTCCTCGGGCCTGGCCTTGAACCGTTCGGACAGGTCTCGCACAACCGCATCCCGCAGGTTCAAGTACTCCAGCACCGCCGGGCCGGCCACGGCCTCAATGCGGCGGATTCCCGAGGCTATGCCGGTTTCGGAGATGATTTTGAACAGACCAATTTCAGCGGTATTGCTCACATGGGTGCCGCCGCACAATTCCATCGACACGCCAGCAAAGTCGATTACCCGTACCTCGGCGCTATATTTTTCGCCAAACATGGCGATCGCGCCTCGCGCCTTGGCCTCCTCCAGGGGCATCACCGCTACCTCAGCCGGGTGGCCCTCCGCGATCCAGGTATTGACCTGCTCTTCAACCTGCTGAACCTCATCGGCTGTGAGGGCACGGGGGCAGTTAAAGTCAAACCGCAGCCGATCGAAGGCCACCAGGGAGCCGGCCTGGGAAATATCAGGATCGATGAGCTTCTTGAGGGCTGCTTGCAGCAGGTGGGTAGCGGTGTGGTTGGCCTGGGCCCGGCGACGACAGGCCCGATCAATCTGGGCCGTGACCGTATCTCCCACGGCCAGGGTGCCTCGCTCAATGCGACCGAGGTGGACAAAGAAGTCGCTGTCCTTTTTTACATCCTCGATGCGGACCACGACGGAGTCGCCAGAGAGATAGCCGCGATCGCCAATTTGCCCCCCCGATTCGGCATAGAAAGGGGTTTGATCGAGCACCACTTGCACCTCCTGCCCAGCCTCAGCCTGGTCGGTGGCCACGCCATGCACCAAAATGGCCTCGACCCGGCTGCTACTGCTAGCCTGGCTGTAGCCCAAAAACTGGGTCGAGTGAATGTGCTCGGCCAGGGTGTCCAGGCTGCCTTGGACGGTCAGGTCAATGGTTTCGTGGGCCTCCTTAGAACGCTGGCGCTGCTCTTCCATAGCTGCCTCAAACCCGGCTAGATCAACGGTTAACCCCTGCTCTTCAGCAATTTCTTGGGTCAACTCCAGGGGGAAGCCGTAGGTGTCATAGAGCACAAAGGCATCGGCTCCGGCAATTTGCTTCGCTTTAGACTGGCTTTCCCGCTTCAGAATGTCAGCCAGCAGTTTTTCGCCCCGTTCTAGGGTTTCCAGGAACCGGGCCTCTTCCCGATCCAGTTCCGCCTTGATGGTTGCGGCTCGTTCTCGGGTGTTCGGGAAGGGGGTTTCCGCCAGTTGAATCGCCGTCTCCGCCACCTGGCTAATAAAGGCCCCTTCAATGCCAATCACCCGTCCGTGGCGCACCACCCGCCGAATCAGCCGCCGCAGCACGTAACCCCGACCCACGTTAGAGGCGGTAATGCCATCGGCAATCATGTGGACTACAGCCCGCCCATGGTCGCCAATCACCTTGAGGGAAACCTTCGTTTTTTCGTCGCAGTCGCCATAGACAAGCCCGGCCAAGCTGGCGGCGGTTTCGATAATCGGGAAGATCAGGTCAGTTTCGTAGTTGTTGGGCACCCTTTGCAGAATCTGAGCCAGGCGCTCTAGGCCCAGGCCGGTGTCAATGTTTTGGTTTTGCAGGGGCGTGAGGTGACCCTCCGCATCCCGGTTGTACTGCATGAACACCAGGTTATAAAACTCGATGAAGCGGGAGTCATCCTCCAGGTCGATAGCCGCATCGCCCCGTTCTGGGTGAAAGTCGTAATAGATCTCAGAGCAGGGGCCGCAGGGACCGGTGGGGCCAGAGGTCCAGAAATTATCGGCCTCATCCATGCGAATGATACGATGGGCCGGTATCCCTACCTGGTCACGCCAGATGGCAAAGGCCTCATCATCTTCCCGAAACACACTTACGACCAGGCGATCGGGAGGAAGCTGAAAGACCTCGGTGGACAGTTCCCAGGCCCAGGCAATCGCCTGTTCCTTAAAGTAGTCCCCAAAGCTGAAGTTCCCCAGCATCTCAAAGAAAGTGTGGTGGCGAGCCGTGCGACCCACATTCTCAATGTCATTGGTGCGGATGCATTTTTGCGAACTGGTCGCTCGGGGCACATCGGCGGGCCGCTGGCCCAAAAAAATCGGCTTGAACGGCAGCATCCCGGCAATGGTTAATAGCACCGTTGGGTCTTCGGGCACCAAAGAGGCACTGGGTTTAATGGCATGCCCCCGGGCCGCATAAAAGTCCAGAAAAGTCTGGCGAATTTGGGCACCGCTCATCACGGTAGGCTTAAGGGAGGGAGACTTGACCATGGCACGGGGGGCGGTTTGCTAAAGCGTTAGGAATTGGGTAGCTCATGCTCAACCCAGATATCTATTCTGACCGATGAGGACCGTAGATGGACGAATTCTCCACCCATTCAGGGCTGGACTGTTCCCGTAGGAATGGGCACAAGCCCAGCCTTTTGCCTATTTTACAGCTCCCTCCACCCTTCCCCCTCCACCCCTCCACCCCCAACCCATGGATCTCCTAGAACAAATCCGCCTGGATTATCAGCACTTCCCCGATCAGCAGAGCTATCACCTCTATGCTGAGGATGTCTACTTCAAAGACCCGCTGAATGAGTTCCGCGGAGTGCAGCGCTACCAGGCCATGATTGGGTTTATCGGTCGCTGGTTTCGAGACATTGACCTGCAACTGCACCGGATTGAGTACCTCCCCCCCCGCCGCATCCGCACCCAATGGACGCTGAACTGGGTCGCGCCCCTACCCTGGCGACCGCCCATGAGCATTCCGGGCCATAGCGATTTGGAACTGGGGGAAGAGGGCAAAATCATTGCCCATATTGATTACTGGGACTGCTCACGGCTAGCGGTGCTCAAACAATTATTTTTGAAAACCTCGCATTGACACATTTACAAATCCCTGATGATAATGGGAATTTGTGTGAACTTGAGAGTCTGAATTCCCTTGGCAAACGTTGTAGTAATTGGGGCCCAGTGGGGCGACGAAGGAAAGGGCAAAATAACCGATCTGCTGAGTCGTTCGGCGGACGTAGTAGTGCGCTACCAGGGTGGAGTCAACGCCGGTCATACCGTTGTTGTTAAGGATCAAACCTTTAAGCTGCACCTGATTCCTTCGGGGATTCTCTACCCCGAGACCGAATGCGTGATTGGTAGCGGCACGGTGATCGACCCCAGAGCGTTGATCGATGAGCTGGATAAGCTAGATGAGCTAGGGATTTCCTCCCAAAATTTGTTCATTTCCAATGCTGCCCATGTCACCATGCCCTACCATCGCCTGATTGACCAGGCCGCCGAGGAACGGCGAGGGGCCAAAAAAATTGGCACCACTAAGCGAGGCATCGGTCCCACCTACGCCGATAAGTCGGAGCGGATTGGCCTGCGCATGATTGACCTGCTGGATTACGCCACCCTACGCGACCAGATTGAGTGGACTATCCAGTACAAAAACGGCATTTTAGAAAAGCTCTACGACCTTGAGCCCCTCGACCCGGTGGCGGTGGTGGATGAGTACATCCAATACGCCGAACGGCTCCGCCCCCACGTCATCGATAGCTCCCTGCATGTCTATCAAGCGATCCGTCAACGCAAGAACGTATTGTTTGAAGGGGCCCAGGGGACTCTCCTCGACCTGGACCATGGTACCTACCCCTACGTCACCTCCTCTAACCCAGTGGCCGGCGGGGCTTGCATTGGCACTGGCATTGGCCCAACGGTGATTGACCGGGTGATTGGCGTGGCCAAGGCTTACACCACCCGGGTGGGGGAAGGCCCCTTCCCCACCGAGTTGACCTGTGGCGTGGGAGAACAACTCTGCACCCGGGGAGCGGAGTTCGGTACCACTACCGGGCGGCGGCGGCGCTGTGGTTGGTTTGATGCGGTCATCGGTCGTTACGCCGTGCGCATCAATGGCCTAGATTGTTTGGCCATTACCAAGTTGGATGTGTTAGACGAAGTCGACGAAATCAAGGTCTGCGTAGCCTACGAACTGGACGGCAGTCGTTGCGAGGAATTACCCAGTAGCGCCTACGCCTTTGCCCGGTGTAAGCCCATCTATAAGACCTTGCCTGGGTGGAAGCAACCCACTGACCACTGTCGATCGCTGAGCGATTTGCCTAAAGCGGCCTTAGATTACCTGAAATTTTTGGCCGAACTGATGGAGGTACCCATTGCCATCGTGTCTTTAGGTGCCAGTCGGGATCAGACCATCATTGTAGAAGATCCCATCCATGGGCCCAAGCGGGCCCTCCTCTACGAGAACAGTGAGCCCCAGGTCGCCTAGGACAGGTCAGGGTAAACCCAGGGCTATTGGGGCCTTGAATTGAAGCGTTGTGTTTATTTACGGGGAAGATTTGAGCCATGGAAATGACCATTGAATGTAAAGCACGGGATCCCAAGGCTAAGGCCAACGCGCTGCGGCGCCAGGGGTTACTACCGGTGGTGCTGTATGGCCACGAGGGCACTGCATCGGTGCCGCTGACCATTGACCGAAAAGCGGCGGAGACATTGCTGCGGAAGGCGGCCATCAATAACACCATGATTGACCTGACCATTCCTGAAATGTCCTGGCAGGGGAAGGCGCTGCTGCGGGAGGTGCAATCCCATCCCTGGAAAAACTCGGTCTACCACCTTAGCTTCTATGCCGTGAATGCCCAGGATGCGGTGGAAGTGGGAGTTACCCTCAATTTCGTGGGTGAACCGACCGGCGTCAAGGACGGTGGCGGCGTCCTCAACACGGAAGTCAATGAGGTCACCGTCAAGTGCAAAGCGGTGGATATTCCCGAGACCATTGATGTGGATGTTTCTGGTTTGGCCGTGGGAGACTCCCTCACGGTGGCAGACCTGGTACTACCGGCGGGGGCTGTAGTGGCGGGAGATCCCACCCAAATTATTGCGACGGTGCTGCCAGGCCGCCGGGCCGAGGGCGAAGGAGCGGCGGCAGAATAGGGCCGCATCTTCTATGGCCCCTAAAGGAGCCGTTAGCCGAAGGCCGGTCCCTCCCCCCAACCCCGCTCAGGAGTGAGGGCATGTTGGCGGGAAGAGTGGTCAAGCCTTCCGCAAAATGAACAGGTTGCCCTGATTGCCCCGACTAATCCGCAGGTCATCATCCAGGTAGGTAATTTCCAACCAGCCGGCCTGGCGCTGGGCATTGATGGTAAAGTCGATGCCCTTAAGTAGGGAAAGCCTGGGGGTGCGCTGGAGAGTCTCAATAAACTGAGCTGGGTTAGCGTAGCCCAGCAGCCATTGCAGACCCACCACCCCCCGCTCAAACCCAACCTGGACCCGACGGGTAGAGACGGGTTCTAGCCTGGCCGCCACCGCCACCAACCCCGCCAGCCCCGGTGGCCCCGCGACTTCGGCCAAATTGTAAATGCGGGTTTCATCGAGG
Source organism: Leptolyngbyaceae cyanobacterium M65_K2018_010 (assembly GCA_015295885.1). Classification (GTDB taxonomy): domain Bacteria; phylum Cyanobacteriota; class Cyanobacteriia; order Phormidesmidales; family Phormidesmidaceae; genus Nodosilinea. The sequence continues at coordinate 8,212 of DVEE01000190.1, read as the reverse complement.
CGAATACATTGAAAGATGCGCCCTAGGGAGGCCAAGGGCAGTCGATCAATATTCAGTAGTTCCTGGCTGGTGGTGTAGAGCAGCAGCCAGTCTCCCTCGAGGCGAGATCGGGCGGTCAGGGGATCTGGGGTAGGGTTCAGGTCCTCTAGGCGAGTGGCCGCCGCATTAATGGCCAAACGATCGCTGGCAGTCGCGCTGACACCACGATTTAGGGGAGCGATCGCATCCAGCAATTCGGCTTTTCCCAGCATATCCACCTCCCGATGCCCTCGTTAAGGGGCAAGTCTGATTAATTGTAAACAGAGGGGTTGGGGGCTACGCCCCCACCAGCATCTTCGATTGAAGCAACTATTCAATGCAATCGCCTCGCCTATTGAGTATCCCGTCAGTGAGGGAACCCAGGCCTCTGCCCTGGACAGGGGCCGATGGCACTGCCCCAGTATCCCCTAAGGGCTGGCTCTGGCCTGTTATAATTTATTGCCTTGATCAAAACCCATCAACCATTGGCCATGTCTTCTAAAATCTACAATCCGTCCTTACAGCAGGTGCCTCGCAGCGCCAAGGCGCCCATTCTTCCTTCCTCTGGGGAGTCGTCTATTTTGGCCTGGCTGGAGAGCATTGGCCGTCTGCGCAGCCGTGAACCCCAAGAAAGTTTTCTAGATGAAGCCGAAAGTGAAGAAATTTCCGATCTGATGGGCGGTGATGACAGCTTTGACGTGGATGATGATGACGATTTATCCCTTGATGAGGATGATGACTAAGCACCCAGGGATTGAAGTCGTCATTAAGTGTTGTTAAACTTTGCGCTTTAGAATGGGTCTGTTCGTTTAGACTCCCTGACTATTTACCGCTATCCGAGTGTAGTCAAGGGAGAGATCATCCGGTAGACTCCTGTGGTGTGTGGTGTGACGAGATTGAGGAACAATTGTGGATGCAAAGTTTTTCGCATCGAAAACCCTCAGCCTAAATGGCCTCGGCCTGCTCTGGATTTTAGGGATGGGGTTGAGTGCGGCTGCCCTGGGCTTTGATACCGTCTTTGGCCATCCCTTTACCCTGGGTGGGTCAATCACAATGCCTTTTCTAACGGCGGCCTTAGCCAGCGGCCTGTTAGGGTTTTGGGCAGTACCGTTGCTGAGGGTTTTGAAAACGGGCCAGTTCATTCGCACCGAGGGCCCCCAGGGGCACCTGAAAAAGGCCGGTACCCCCACCATGGGAGGAGTCTTTTTCCTGCCGGTGGCCGTGGCGATCGCACTGGTGGCCAGTGGGTTTTCGATGGATGTGTTGGCGGTTTCAGCCTTGACCCTGAGCTACGGGGCGATTGGCTGGTTAGATGACTGGCAGGTGATTCAACAGCGATCCAACCGGGGCATTACCCCTAGGGCTAAGCTGGCCTTGCAGATTGCCCTAGCCGTGCTGTTTTGTCTCTGGGTGTTCAGCCAAGAGCCGCTGGCTATCACCACCGTCGCCTTGCCCTTGGGGTTGTCTTTGCCCCTGGGAGCGCTGTTCTGGCCACTGGCGGGGTTTGTGCTGGTGGCCGAGAGTAATGCCACCAACCTGACCGATGGCCTGGATGGGTTAATGGGGGGGACGGGGGCGATCGCCTTTTTTGGCCTGGCGGTGATTCTGGCGCCTACCCATGCCGATTTGATGGTCTTTTGTGCAGCCATGGCAGGGGCCTGCCTGGGCTTTCTGCTCCATAACCACAACCCGGCCCGGGTGTTTATGGGCGATACCGGTTCCCTCGCCCTGGGGGCTGCCCTGGGGGCCGTAGGTCTGCTTAGCGGCAACCTTTTTGCCCTACTGGTCATTACCCTGTTGTTTTTTGCCGAGACTCTTTCGGTGATTATCCAGGTGGCCTACTTCAAAGCCACCAAAGGGCCCGACGGCGTTGGCAAGCGATTTTTTAAGATGGCTCCGCTACACCATCACTTCGAGCTGTCTGGTTGGTCCGAGACTCAGGTGGTCGCCGTAGCCTACGCAGTAACTGCAGCCCTGGCGGGCTTCGCCCTGGTGCTGCGCTAACCCACCAGGGGAGCAGCCATGGATGACTCAACTCTGCACCCCCTGGGCATCCCCCCCAATGCCTGGCGGGTTAATGCCAGGCTGGCCGATATCAGCCGCCCCCCCTTACCGGCCCAGTTGATTCACCTGGCCACCGAAACCAAGACCCTGCAGTTGGATGTGGCTAAAGCCGCCTGCCTGGTCGTGGATATGCAAAACGATTTTTGCCATCCCCAGGGTTGGCTGGCCAGCATCGGCGTGGATGTGACCCCGGCCCAGGCCGCGATCGCACCGCTGCAGCGATTACTCCCCCACCTGCGCCAAGCCCAGATTCCGATTATCTGGCTGAACTGGGGCAACCGCCCAGACCTGTTGAATATTAGCGCTGGCCTGCGCCACGTCTATAACCCCACGGGCACCGGCATTGGCCTGGGGGATCCTCTGCCGGCGAATGGATCGCCGGTGCTCACCCAGGGTAGTTGGGCCGCCGCCGTAGTGGAACCCCTGGTTCAGCACCCCGCCGATATTCGGGTGGATAAGTACCGTATGAGCGGCTTTTGGGATACTCCCCTGGACAGCATTCTGCGCAACCTAGGTAAAACCACCCTGCTGTTTGCCGGAGTCAATATCGACCAATGTGTCCTGGTGACCCTACAGGACGCCAACTTTTTGGGCTACGACTGCATTCTGCTGCGAGACTGCAGTGCCACAACCTCTCCAGACTTTTGTTTTCAGGCTACTATCTACAACGTCAACCAGTGCTTTGGGTTTGTCAGCACCGGCCCTGACCTGATCGAGAGCCTTAGCGTTCTTACAATTTGAATATTTTCTTGGTTTCCCCTGGTTCAGTTTTCAAAAATTGGTCTAACCTTGGGCAGATCAATGTTCTGGCCGCCCTACTGTTGTTCATTGCTGCAGATGTAACCTATGAACGCCTCCTATAGCTCAGAGACTTCCACCCCTACCCCCAGCGGGGCTGAACGCCCTCCCGTGGCTCGTCAGACGCCTTCGGTGCCGATTTCCGTCTATCGGGAACTGGCCACCGAGTTAAAGGCCACCCAAGCCCTAGTGGATTCCCTAACCCAACAAAACCAGCAGTTGGGCCAGCAAAACCAGCAACTGCGCCAGGAGATGATTAAGTTCGCAGAGTCTGCCGCCCAGTTAAAGCAGACCCTGGAGGCCAGCCCCCTGTTCTCTCTGGAATTGGTCCGCCCCGCCCCCCCGGCTGAACCGGTCGAGGCAACCCCGGTCGTCCCTGCCCTGGCCCCTCAAGTCCTCGTCTCTCAGGCCCTAGCCCCTCAGCCGAGCGTGGACATACCCCCATCTCCAGCGGGTGAGCCTGCGGCCCATGGCTTTTCCCTGGAGGGGGTGAGCGCCCTCACCAGCCAATTTTCCCAGATGCTCAAACCTAAGGCCAAAGCCTCGAAGAAAGCCCCTAAACCGCTGCCCAAATCGCCTCAGAAACGGCCCCAGCCCATTCCGCCCGCTCCCCCCATGCTTTATACGGAAGAACGGCTGGATCTAACCCGCCCCGGTCAACTCAAGGAAAAGAAATCTGACCTGAGTGGGCTGTGGCTGGCCACGGCGATCGTCCTGATCGTCGTCAGCGCCTTTGGGGCTGGCTTCTTAATCATGAAGCCCCTGCTCAAGAACGCCCGCTAGGCCCTTGGCCCTGGCTTTTACCCCTAACTCCCAGCTAAATGTAACGGGCAATACAGTATTGTTGGGGGTAAGCTCGTTACACATAGGTCGGCTGAGATGATCAGCGGTTAACGCTTAAGTGAATAGGTTGAGGTATGAAGAAGATAGAAGCCATAATTCGCCCCTTTAAGCTGGATGAGGTCAAAATTGCCCTGGTTAATGCCGGCATTGTAGGTATGACCGTTTCAGAGGTACGCGGGTTTGGCCGCCAAAAGGGGCAAACCGAGCGCTACCGTGGCTCTGAGTACACCGTTGAGTTTTTGCAAAAACTCAAAATTGAAATTGTGGTGGAAGACAGCCAGGTGGATACGGTAGTCGATAAGATTATTGCCGCTGCTCGCACCGGTGAGATTGGGGATGGCAAGATCTTTGTCAGCCCGGTCAGCGAAATTATTCGCATCCGCACCGGCGAAAAGAATACGGAAGCCGTCTAGGGGATGGCCCATAGCTCACCTATCTCGATGGCAGAGCCTAACCCCTGACGCCATTTTTAGCGTCAGCGTGGAACAATCGATGGATTGAATAGGGTTGGGCGGCGGCCAAGGGTCATGGACGGCGCAGAGACTGACTGCGTTTTGTCTTTAGGTCTAGGTTTTTCTAGGTCAGCCAGGATCTGAAGGCTGGGTCGTGCCGTTGAATACCTTTGTACGCCGCAAAGTTTTGAATAATCACTAGGAAACGTATTTGGGTTTTGAGGCATGAAAAAAGTAGAAGCCATTATCCGTCCTGAAAAGCTGGATGAGGTCAGAGATGCCCTTGTGGAGGCCGGCATTGTGGGGATGACGGTTACCGAGGTGCGAGGATTTGGACGGCAGAGAGGCCATACCGCCGTTTATCGAGGCTCGGAGTATACGGTTGTCTTTCTGCAAAAAATCAAAATTGAAATGATTGTGGATGACTCCATCGTTGAGACGGTGATCGAAAAGATTGTGGGGGCGGCTTCCACGGGCGAAATCGGCGACGGCAAGATTTTTGTCACCCCGGTGGAAGAAGCCGTCCGCATTCGCACGGGTGAGAAGAGCGGCGCAGCCCTCTAGGGCCCATCCATCCCTAGGGCGCAGTGGGTCTGAGGATTTCGTGACCTCTAGAGGGGCCGGTGAGGGCCCCTTTTTTTGGCCCTCTGGGGGCAGGCACTGGGGCTCGCAGCCGACCAACCCCGCCGGTTTATACGATAGACTGATCATCTTGAGATGGATCATCTTGAGATGGACATTGGGCCCCCGGCGAGGTCGGCCTTGCTCGGCTGGGCCGGTTTTGAGGCATGGTAAGGACTTGACCCCAGAGACAGAAATCATCACCGAGCAGTCCATCGTAGCGTTGCTCAATCCCCTGGGTCGGTTTGGGGTGGATTTGAGTTTGGACCGCATTCAACGCCTGTTGCAGGCCCTGGGTAACCCCCAGCAACGGGTGCCGATTGTCCATGTGGCCGGCAGCAATGGCAAGGGTTCGGTGTGTGCCTACCTATCGGCGGTGCTCAGTCAGGCCGGCCATCGAGTCGGGCGCTATACCTCGCCGCACCTGGTCAGTTGGCGAGAGCGCATCTGTATCAATGGCCAGCCGATCGCCCCGGCGGATCTGAGGCAGCGCTTGCAGCAAGTGATCGGGGTGATTGATCCAGACCTGCCTTCGCCGACCCAGTTTGAGGTATTTACGGCGGCAGCCTGGTTGCATTTTGCGGCATCCGCCGTGGATCTGGCGGTGATGGAAGTGGGCCTGGGGGGTCGCTTAGATGCCACCAACGTGGTGGATCGACCCCTGGTGAGTGTGATTACCTCCCTCAGTCGGGAGCACTGGCAGCGGCTGGGGCCAGCCCTGGCGGATATTGCCCAGGAAAAGGCCGGCATCCTCAACCCCGGCCGGCCGGCGGTGATTGGCCCTCTCCCCGCCGAGGCCGAGGCCGTCGTCAAGGCCCGCCTGCAGGAGTTGGGTTGCCCAGCGGTGTGGCCCGCCCCGGCCCTCGCCCTGGGGGGCGGCATGGCCCGTTACCAGTCAGACTCGGCCTCCTTGACCTATGCCCTACCGTTTCCGGGGGAGCACCAGTTAATTAACTCCGCCCTGGCGATCGCAACCTGCCACCAACTGCGCCGTCAGGGTTGGTCGATTGCTGACGATGCGATCGCCCAAGGGATTGCCCAGGCCCAATGGCCGGGCCGATTGCAGTGGGTGAACTGGCTGGATGCCCAGGGAGATCCCCATCCCCTGCTGATCGATGGGGCCCATAACCCAGCGGCGGCTCAGTTTCTGCGTCGCTATGTGGATGACCAGTTGGCCCTTAGAGGCCAAACTCCCCAAACCGGGGAGGCTCAGGCTGGGGATGCCGCCAACCCAGCCCCGCGAGTCTTGTGGTTGATGGGTATGCTCTCCACCAAGGACCACCCGGAGGTGTTTGAGGCCCTGCTGCGACCCGGGGATAGCCTATACCTGGTGCCCGTGCCAGAGCATTTAACCGCCGCACCAGCAGACCTAGCCGCGATCGCCCAGTCCGTCTGCCCCGACCTGACCGAATGCAAGATTTTCCCCAGCCTGGCCGAGGGCTTGGCGGCCAGTGCTCGTTCCATCGCAGAGCTCAAGATCCTGTGCGGCTCATTGTATTTACTCGGGCATTTCTTTGCCACTGAATCTTTTACCGCCGCGGCTTAGCTTTTCTGGCTGCCAAGAGATATTGGTCAGGATGCCAAGGAGGTTGGCAACAGAAATCTCTACAAACAAAAAACTGGCCACTAACTAATAGCTAGCGACCAGCAAAACGGGGCATAGTCTAAAGCCAAAGGTGAGAAGCGAACTAACTACTAGCGTTGGCGGTTGTTTAGAATCTCTTGCACCTCTTCGCTGGGGGTATAGCTATAACCCCACACAGCTTCGTCGGAATCATCCAAAATCTGCGGCGTCAGCAGCACAATCAACTCTTGCCGCCGGTTCTCAGTAGTTGTACTCCGAAATAAAGCTCCTAAGATGGGGATATCTCCAAGAATGGGGATTTTGGTCACGCTGGACCGCTCAGACTCCTGAATAATACCCGAAAGTAATAGGGTTTGTCCGTCGCGGACGCGCACCTGGCCAGAACTTATTTGTCTTTGAGATAACAAAAAGAAAGTGCCTGAATCACTGGTAAAGGTACCTGTGGGTGCAGAGATGCTAGGTGCTACGGACAAAGAGACAAAGCCGTTATCATCAATGCGATCCACATTGACTTGCAGGATCAAGCCCGCTGGGGTCTGCTGAATATCTTGGGTAGTTAGGTTTCCACTAGGGGTGGTTTCAATGGTTGTTGTAATATTAGTGACAACATCCTGAGTGAGCTGAACGGTGGCAACTTGACCTTCCTGAACAATTAACGTTGGGTCAGTAATGATCTTTCCATTACCATTTTGGACGGTCGCTAACAGTTGGAAGTAGAAATTGTTAGAAAGGTTATTTCCATTAGCCCCACCCCCTATAGGTCGAGGGCCAATGGGTGTGCCGCTGGGAACAGTGTTCGGAAGAGGAATTGAAGGGATTCCTGGTGGAACGCCAATATTCATGACCCCCAGACCACCGGCACTGACAAACCCAAAGTTGCCGGTTTGGAAGGAGAAGCTGGTGCCAAAAGCATCGAGGGCATTGAGGTCAATATCAATCACCTTGACATTAATCGCCACTTGCCGCCTACGAAGATCGATATGGGTCAGTTGCTGAGTAGCAATAGCCACGAGATCTGCCCGTCCCACTAGAGTGACGGAATTGGTGCGCTCATCGGCAATAACTTGTAAGCCCCGCAGAATGGGTGGACTGTCTTGATAATCAACCCGTTGGGTTTCGATTTGTTCTATCGTTGTTGTTTGAGTTTCTGTTAAGGCAGGTGCCCCCTCAGAGACTTCAACGGCATTCACGTTAGTCACCAGCCGCTCACGACTGACCGCACTCTCAGCTCCCAAAGCGACAAGAAAATTACTGGCTACGATGGAATCTACCTGATTTAGTCGCACAGTACGAGACACGATGTTTTGGGCCGAAGCCGGTAAAGACGGACCCACATAAATCGTGCGGCCTACTCGGTTGGCCTGCAGGCCGGTCACCCGCAGCACGCTATTGAAGGCAGCCTGTACGGACTCGTTTTCAATATCCAGGCTGACCGTGGGGCCATCGGCATTGGCATCAGGGGCCTGGCCCTGGGCACCAGCGCCTCCAGCCGCTGCCGGAGTAAAGACCAGGTTCAAATTGGCGGCCCGGGCCAAAAGGCTCAGCACTTCTCGGGCCGGTGCATCTCGTAGCAGCAGTCGGGGAATTCGCTCATTGGTGCCCAGGTCAATGGTGTTAAAGGTAGGCACCCCTTCTGCAACGGCAATATCTCCCACCGGTGGGGCTACGGCCCGGGGTAGAAAAGGCGGTGCCTGTTGAACTTGGGGACGAGGCACGGGGGTGCCATCAATAGTGACCTCTGGGTTGGGCACTAACACTTCTACCGCTGGTTCTGCGGGCACTACAGCGGGGGCAGGCTGGGCAGGCTCAGCGGGCGGGGTAGATTGGGAGA
>DVEE01000529.1 GCA_015295885.1 Leptolyngbyaceae cyanobacterium M65_K2018_010 | reverse complement strand
TGGTGTCGAACACCACCCCCTGCAGTTGAAGGCCCTGGTTCCGCAACACCAGGCGGTCGTACTTGGCATTTTGCAGCACCTTGGGATAGTCAGGACTTTCGAGGACTGGGCGCAGGGCCTCCAGCACCAGGGCTACCGGTAAATTCTCCCCAGAGCAGTGGCCAACGGGAATGTAGGCCATGTCATCCGGTCCCGGCCCCCAACAGCAGCCAATGCCCACTAGGGCGGCATCCCTTGGCTCCAGGGAGGTGGTTTCCGTATCCCAAGCCACTGGAGTTGCCGCATCCCGGTGGTCGGAGAGCAGATCGAGCAGTTCGTAGAGTTGGGCTTCGGTGGCGATGATTTGGGGGGCGATCGCCACCGCCTGCAGCGCCTGGGCCTGGTCCGTTTCTGCCGCCGTGAAGAAGGCCACATCCGCCCCGTCGGCATCGGTCTGAGCCTGGGCAAGGGGCACCGTAGAACCCTCCGCCACTGCCTGCCCGGCCTGGGCACCCATCGCCGCCGCCTCTCCCCCAAAGGCCACTTGCAGTTTAGCCAGGCGATTGATGAAGTTTTGAAACTCCAGCTTCTTCAGGGCCGGAATCACCACATCGGGGTCAAAGCCATTCAACTTACAGGTGGCCAGGTCGGCCTCCAGATCCACATCGGTGACAATTTTGGCCATAAAGCGGGAATGGTAGGCAGAATCTTGGCCCTCCAGCAGCTTTTTCTGGGTTGCGCCCTTGATCTGGTCAATATCGGCGTAGATGGCATCTAAATCGCCGTACTCTTGCAATAACTTGGCGGCGGTTTTGGCCCCAATTCCCTTCACCCCCGGAATGTTGTCCGAGGAGTCGCCGCACAGGGCCTTGTAATCCACCACCTGTTTGGGAAAGATATCCAACTTGGCCTTCACGTCTTGGATCTTAAACTCCTGGGCCAGGCCATTCTTGGCGGCCTTGGCAAAGACATTTCCCAGGTGCAGCACGGTGATCTGCTCATGGTCATCGATGAGCTGAAACAAATCCTGATCGCCACTCAGGATTTTGACCCGAAACCCCTGTTCTAAGGCCCGATAGGCCAGGGTGCCAATCACATCATCGGCTTCAAAGCCAGGGGCGGTGTAAATCTTGAGGCCAAAGTCCGTGAGCAGTTCCTTCAGGTTCTGCACATCCTCCAGAAAGCCCTCCGGCGCCTCTGGGCGACCCTCTTTGTAGCTCTGATCGGCCTCATGGCGAAACGTCGGTTGAGCTAAGTCAAAGGCCACCGCCGCATACTGGGGTTTTTCAACCTCCATCATGTCTAACAGCGACTTGAGAAACCCGTAGCAGACGCTGGTGGGGATGCCGGTGGAAGTGCGCAACCCCCCATCGGCGTTTTTAGCGAAGGCGTAGTAGGAGCGAAAGGCCAGGGAATGGCCATCCACCAGCATCAGCGTTGGCCGTTCGGCCTGGGAGGGGGTTGCTGCCACGGGAATATCCCCATCTGCAAAGGATGAACTTCTATTGTAAGGGCTGATCCCAAGGGGGATTGGGGCCAGGTGAGGGGTTTACCCACAGGTGGCAAAATCCCTTAAACCAGCTAGGTTTAACCCGGAAACCATGCCCTTACAAAAACTACACCAAGTTTTTACAGGGATTAAGCGGTTCCAATGCCAAATTGGGCGAAGGATATAGCGTTATCCCAATGACGGGGGCGACTGGTCACGATCTCCAGCGCGATCGCGGCCATCCTCCACCCCTCAGCCGTCCCTCACCCCATCGCCCTTTGGGGTGCCCTTGCCCGAGGACGGTTAGCTTGCAATCAGGTCCACCTACCACACCGTAATGCATACCCTTGACCAACTCCGCCACGGCCAACTGGCTGGGACTCAAAAACTGGCGATCTCCAGCGGACTCACCACCTTTCCCGACGAAATTTTTGATCTGGCGGATTCCCTGGAGATCTTAGATTTGTCCAACAATCAGCTGAGGGACTTACCGGATACCCTGCCCCGGCTCCACAAGCTGAGCATCTTATTCTTAAACCACAACGCCTTTGAAACCGTGCCAGAGGTGCTGGCCCAATGCCCAAACCTGACCATGATTGGGTTTAAGGCCAATCGTCTGACCACCTTACCCGAGCAGGCCCTGCCCCCCCAGACCCGCTGGCTCATTTTGACGGATAACCAGCTGACTACTCTACCCCAGTCAATCGGCTCCCTCAAACGGCTGCAAAAGCTGATGCTGGCTGGGAATCAGTTGCAAACCTTGCCGGAGGAAATGGCGGCCTGTCTAAATTTGGAATTAGTTCGTCTGGCCGCTAACCAATTGGGTGAGCTGCCCCCCTGGTTACTGACCCTACCTCGCCTGGCCTGGCTGGCCTATGCCGGCAACCCCTTCTGTCAATCCTGGTCCCATCCCCCCCGGCCAACCGCCCCCCTGCCCACCCTCGACTGGGCCGACCTAACCCCCGGAGCAGTCCTGGGGGAGGGAGCCTCTGGGGTAATCGCTCAAGGGGTCTGGCAAACGGCCCGCGCAAAAACCGAGGTGGCCATCAAACTGTTTAAGGGTCAGATTACCAGCGATGGCTACCCAGAAGATGAAATGCGCGCCTGCCTGGCCGCGGGCACCCAGGCCAACCTGATTAGCCCCATTGGCCAGGTAGTCAACCACCCAGACCAGAAACAAGGCTTGGTGTTTCCCCTCATTCCATCTAGCTACAGCACCCTGGGGGGGCCACCCAGTCTGGACACCTGTACCCGCGATACCTACCCCGCTACCACCCGCTTTACCCTACCCGTGGTCTGGCGGATTGCCACCAGCCTGGCCGCGGCAGCCGCCCACCTGCACCAGCGGGGCATTCTGCATGGGGATCTCTACGCCCACAATACCCTGGTCAACCCTGAGGGCACAGCGCTGCTGGGGGACTTTGGGGCGGCTTCTTTTTACCCTACCCACCCCCAAGACTTGGGAGCAGCCCTAGAGCGAATTGAAGTGAGGGCGTTTGGCTGCTTGCTAGAAGACCTGCTCGATCGCTGCCTCGAGCCGGGGGACGATCGGCAGGTGGCCTTAACCCAGGCGCTGCGATCGCTGCAGCAGTCCTGTATGAAACCAACCCCCCAAATGCGGCCCCTATTTGGGGAGATCCTAACCAGGCTCCAGGAGTTAAGTCCTTAGTCTCCTCACCCCCCACCCTCGCCTCGGGGTGGGCCTGGGCCGACCTTGGGTTAGCATAGCGAGGGGTGTAGGTCTCGCATTCCCTCACCCTAGCCACCATGACTGCATCTCCCATCACCGAAGGCTACGGCGATCGCGCCATTCTAGAAGCCCGTGAAGCTCCTTTAGAAAAATGGCCCAACCCCTCCCAAAACCGCTACACCATTCACCTGGAGCATCCCGAATTTACTGCCCTGTGCCCCCGATCCGGCTATCCCGACTTTGGCACCATGGTGGTGGACTATTGCCCCGACCAGTGGGTGGTCGAACTCAAGGCGTTTAAGCTGTTTATCAATTCCTTTCGCAGCGATCGCATCAGCCACGAAGCGGTCACCAACCAAATCGCCGATCGCCTGTGGGATGAACTCGCGCCGCTGGGAATTCGCGTCATTGGGGACTTTACCCGCCGGGGCGGCGTTAAAACGGTGATCATCGTCAAAAAGGGGGATTGTCAGGACTTTGAACCCTATCAAGCTAACCTGCTGTAATTTCACGAAGCCCGCACCACCCTTTCTGTTAGGCCCGATGGCCTAACCCTAGCCACTGGCACCCCACTGCTGCCGCGAACAGACAGTGAGCCGATCCCCCAGCGGGGTCTTACCCTGGGGTCGGTGGCAATGGGCAACCCCTGTCCCAAATCTAAATCATGCTGATGTAACCGTTTTACCTTTCGGAGATGATCTTTCAGCGGATCCATCAAACTAT
>DVEE01000217.1 GCA_015295885.1 Leptolyngbyaceae cyanobacterium M65_K2018_010 | reverse complement strand
CCTGCTGGGAAAGGTTGATCAGCCCATGACTGAACCCCTAGCCCCCATTACCCTACCCCCCCTAGAAAATGCTGACCAGGAAGGGGAATGGCTGCGCTCTACCCTGCTGCGGTGGCTCAATGCCGAGTATCTGCCGGAACCCGCCAACCAGGCCATTGCCGATCGGGTTGCCCAGGTCTTTATCCGCCAGCGCATGGAAGGGGAGAATGACCTGGGATCCTTAGTCATGGCCATTCTCACCGAGCTCCAGGCCTTTGATTTTTCAGACAGCTTTTATGGCGAGTTTACGGTAGCCAATGCCGTGGGCGATTTGGTCTGCGATAGCCTCGGCATCGATCGGTGCTGTGGACGTTCCAACACCCTGGATAGGGCTGACCTATAGACCAGACCATAAATAAAAAAAGGTGTGAGATATGACCTCACACCCTTCCCTAGGTGGTTTTTAGGCTCTACTAGGCCATACCCTACCAGCTCGACTTAACCACTCCAGGCAATAATCCCTGGTGGGCCATTTCTCGTAATTTATTCCGACAGAGGCCAAAGTCGCGGTAGTAGCCCCGGGGCCGCCCGGTCATCCAACAGCGGTTGTGTAGGCGAGAAGGGGCGCTGTTACGGGGTAGCTGCTGAATCTTACGGTGAATATCCACTCTTTCCTGCTGGGTTTGAGCGTTTTCAAACTCCTCCAACAGGGTTGCCCGCTTTTTGGCATACTTTGCTACCAGTTTTTCCCGCTTGCGCTCCCGCGCAATCATACTTTTCTTAGCCATGCAATTTCCTAGCCGTAGAACCTTTTCGCCAACAAACACAGTCTTTTATCTTAATGGATCGCATTCCCCCCTGTAAAGACTGGGATTGCTGCTAATCTGTAAAGCTTAATTCAATCTGGCTATGGAGAGGCTATTACAGTAAGAAAGCTTGCCCTAGGGCTCCCCTGAGGAATGCCGCGATGCTCCCCCCATCTACCCGTCGCCATTTTTTACTGGGCAGTGCGGCTCTGGCCGCTAGCCTGGCCTGTAGTAAAGGGCTTAAATCAGAGCCGGGGACTGCGGCTCTGGCTCCAGTTTACCCGGCCATGCCAGAACGGCTACTCGGTCGCACCGGCCTATCCCTGCCGATTCTGGGCCTCGGGGGGGCGGGGCAAACCCCGCTCTCGAAGGAAGGTCAGGCGGCAGCCGCGATCCCATTAATCGAGCGGGCTCTGAGCCTGGGCATTCGGTATTTTGACACCGCCGCCAGTTATGGCCCCAGCGAGGGCTATTTGGGTCAGGTGTTGCCTCCGGTTCGAGATCAGGTTGTAATCGCCAGCAAGACCGCCGCCCGCGATCGCGACGGTGCCTGGCGTGAGTTGGAGCGATCGCTGCAGCGCCTCAAGACGGATTACCTGGATGTTTGGCAACTTCACCACGTCTCTTTTATGGAAGAACTCGATCAAATTTTCGGCGCGGCGGGGGCGATTCAAGCTCTGGAAGAGGCCAAAGCCCAAAAGCTGGTGCGATTTAGTGGCCTTACCGGGCACCACGAACCCGCTGTCATTGCAGCGGGCTTGAACCGTTACGCCTTCGACACCACCTTGATTTGCCTCAATGCCGCTGACGTTCACCATCCCCGCCCCTTTGCCCAGGCCGTGTTGCCCGTCGCCCAGGCCCGTCAGGTTGGGGTTATCGCCATGAAAGTGCCGGCCTACGGACGGCTCTTTAAACCCGGGGGGCTAGAGGGCATGGCCCAGGCTATGGGATATACCCTTTCCCTGCCAGGGGTCCATGGCTGTGTCATTGCCGCAGAGACCATCCCCCAGCTAGAGTCTAACGTAGAGGTTGCCCGCCAGTTTCAACCGCTGAGTCCAACGGCCATGGCGGCGATTGAGCAACGTACCGCCCTGGTCTGGGAAGAGAATTCCTTTTTCCGCCAATGGACCTAACCTCACCCCCCGCTGATTAGCCCACCTCGTTCAAGTGCTCTGGTCGTTCAAGTGCTCTGGTCTAGGCGACCACCTCTGGGCAGCCGCCCGGGCAGCCCCTAGACTCCTCACAGCCGACCTGGCAAGTCCCCTTAGGAACGTGCTCAAAATAAAAGTACCGACTCCTGTTTTGAATCTGTCCTACCTACCTACCCCCTCACCCCCTCACGACCGATCACCACCGGGCTCTTATTTTCCCGCTGATCCCTTACCTCCCTAGGACCATGAGCGTTGTCTACGATCTCGAGCACGTCACCACCTACCACTACGCCAAGCCAGTTACCTTTGGCCAGCATCGAGCCATCTTTTTGCCCAGGAGCAGCTACGGTGGACGCCTACTCAGCTATGCTCTGGAAACCAATCTGGCTGCAGAGGTCCGCTGGTTGATGGATACGGTCTCCAACAATGTGGCGCTGATTGATTTTCAGGAACCGGGCCAGGAACTCAAGGTGACCTATCGAGTCAGGGGAGAACACTTTGGCTATCGCCCAGCCACGGATTTCCCCATCGATCTGCGGGCCAAGGAGTTACCCATTCAGTACACTCCCGATGAATGGGCTGACCTGGCCATCTTTATGGGCCCCCACGCCCAAGACCCGGATGGGCGCCTAGCCGCCTGGACCAGGGCCTTTGTCCTCGGTGATCGTGACGATACCCTGGACGTGTTGCAGCGGATGATGGAGACCATTCACACCACCCTTGAGTACCAGGCCCGGGAGGCAGAAGGCACCCAATTACCCGGAGAAACCCTACGCCTGGGTTCCGGTACCTGCCGCGACTATGCCTGGTTGATGATCGAGGCCCTGCGCCGGTTGGGGTTGGCCTGTCGCTTCGTCAGCGGCTATCTCTATGACCCTGCCCTGGATGGGGGCGAAGTTGGCATGATTGGCGCTGGTGCAACCCATGCCTGGCTGCAGGTTTACCTACCCGGTGCTGGTTGGCGGAATTATGACCCGACCAACCGAATTGTTGAGGGGTTTGATTTAATTCCCGTGGCCATTGCCCGCCATCCCAGCCTGGTGATGCCGCTCTCGGGGTCCTGGGTGGGCGATGCTGGGGACTACCTGGGTATGGAAGTAGCGGTATCGATCCGCAAACAAGGCATGGTGCCAGAGTATGGCAGCGATCGCACCTGACCTAACTGCTAACCCGGCGTTGCTTGCGAGATCCGCCACTGACCCTAGGCGCCATGCCCCCTACCCCACCCAGGCCAACCCGCCCCAGGCTGAGCAAGCCAATGCCCATCACCACAAAGTTGCTCGTACCGGCCAAGCTGGTTTTGGTCAGGGTGGTTTTGGCGTTTTGCTTGAGGGTGTCGGCTTGACTTTCAATCGCCGTTAAGGCCTGGGCAAAATCCTCTGGGGTAGCATTGGCGGTGATTTCGGGATTAGTCTTGCTCTGTTCTACCTGGGTTTGCAGTTGTTGAGCTTCCTGACTAATGCGATCAACCGCCTGGCTTTGTAGGGCTAGGCTATCGCGAATGACCAAAATGCAAAGCAGCAAGAACAGCACTCCAGTCGCTAGGGAGATATAGGCAAAGGGCTTGCGCAACTGGGGACTATCCCAAAAACTCAGGATGATTAAGGCTAAACCAAACAGCAGGACGATGCTGCGATCGCCCAGTTGTTGCAGCAGACCCACACGCCAGGCAGCCCCAGCCCCCAGGGGCAAGGTGAGTGCCACCATATCGGCTAAAAAGCCAAACAGGCAGGTGAAGCCGACAATCCGGGCAATAATCTGTGCCCCCCAGCCGCTGGAGGTTTGGGATGGAATGCTAACCATAGGAGTTTCGTCCTTACCAATGAAGTATTCAGTGAAGGGGAGAGAGACCGCCGGGTCCCAGGATGGAATCCAGGGCACCATCCAGGTTTTCGCGACCTGCCCATGGATTCCGCAGAGTTTAGCAACCCTTTAGGGAAGCTTTA
>DVEE01000269.1 GCA_015295885.1 Leptolyngbyaceae cyanobacterium M65_K2018_010 | reverse complement strand
CTAGCGACTTTTGCCTCATTCGCAATAGCCACGCCTTCTTGCGGTGACTAATTACGTTTTTGACTCAGGCCGGCATAGGTAATGCAGAATCTAGGCATACAGGGCAATGATTTTTCTCTCATTGAATGATGACGCACTCCCATGGCTGTCATCCTTATTCTTTCGTTCTAAACACCTAATGTGCCAGGTAGAAGGGCTCAACTTCGGGTCTATTTTTAAGCCGACAGAGACTTTTCAGCGGATTCATTGAACCGAATCGGTCGGGAGACGGCCCAGAGATGTCATGAAAGTTTACATAGGATCCTCTGGCGATCAGCGCTGTAGCCCTTCCGCCCAGGGATGACACCACGGGAGAGAGAACCTAAGTTAAAACCCCTGGATTCTCCATGAACCCAGGGATTGCCAAGGCCCTGGGGGCTAACTCTGACCTAACCCACGAGCTCTTTCACCTTGGCCATGATACCGACCGGGTCAAGGCCCTGGTAAGGGTACTGCTCCCAGAGGCCGCCGCAGCCCTCTTCGTGGGTGCCCAGGTAGGCAAACTTGGGGGTGTAGCCCCGCTCTAGCAGCCAAGACCCAAAGCGACTGCCCAGACCGGTCTTGCGATTGAAGGGTTCGGTAACGAGCACAAAGGGTGCTTGACCGATCTTGGCCATCATCTCCTCGTCCACCACATTCAGGGTAGCCTTGTTGACTAAGCCCACGTCAATGCCCTCTTGCTTTAACCGTTCCACCGCATCTAGGGCCCGGTAGAGGGAATCGCCAAAGGTCACGATGTAGCCGGCGCGGCCTTCGCGAACCACCTCGTCTTTACCGGGGGTGAAGGTGTAGTCACCACCAAACATTTCGTTCCCGTTCGGGTCTAAAATCATCGGCACCTTAGAGCGGGTGGAGAAGATAAAGCGCAGTCCCGGGTTGGGGAACACCGCTTTAACGCAAGCCCTCATCTGGTTGGGGTCGGCGGGGAAGTAGAGGCGGGTTTCGTAACCGTCATCCAGACCGTTGTCGGCAAAGAAGTTGTTGAGGCCGAAGTGACAGGTGTTGTCGGCCATGTCGTCAATGCCGGAGTGGGAGAAGTGGCACAGCAGATTGGAGTAGTTCAACCGGGCCATGGTGATTTCGGAGATGCACATTTCCAAAAAAGCGGCAAAGGTGGCAAACACACCCTGCTTACCCTTTTCCATACCAAAGCCAGCGGCGGCAGATAGGTTGCCCCGCTCCATAATGCCCCCACTGACAAAGATTTCCGGATAGGCCTTGCGAATTTGGGCCAACCCACAGGAACCCTCCAGGTCACTATCCACCACCAAGACACTGGCCTTGCGGGTGGCTTCATCCAGGCTGCCGAGGACTTCTACCATGGCATCGCCAAACATGTTGCGGTTGGCCCCAACCTTTTCCGAGGAGCCCAGGAAGGTATAGGTTTGCTTGGCCGGTTGGAGACTGTTGAGGATTTCCACCGCGGCGGCATGGCCCTTGGCCTCTAGGTAGGCGATCGCGGCTTTCACCGAAATCACATCATGGCCGTGGGTGCTGCCCTCAATGCCCTCAATACCTACGGCCATGGCCCGCTTGTTGACCACCGCCACCGGGCCAGGGGTGTTAATGGCCTGGCAGATATTGGCATAGAGGCTATCGATATCCTCGCCGTCTCCCTCCAGGACGGTCAGACCGTGACCTTCCAGGGTTTTCTTAACGCTGTAACCGCCCATGTACTGGGAGGGGTGACCCGCAATGGTGACATCGTTATCGTCAATCAGGAGTTTGATGTTAACGTGGTGAGCCACCGCAAACCGAGCCGCTTCCGCATCATCCCCTTCCTGCTGGGAGCCGTCCGAACCCAGGCAGAATAATGTCTTACCGGGGTTCGCCAGGGCCACGCCATTGACGTAGGGCCACATATGGCCAAGCCGACCGGAACTAAACTTAACCCCTGGGGTTAAGCCCAATTCGGGGTGGCCGGGCAGTTTTTGATGGGCTTCACGGTAGCGCATCAGTTGCTCGGCGGGCATATCCCCATTCAAAACCGCCATTAGGTACTGGGTGGCAACCCGGTGGCCGGCTTCGTCAAAAAAAGTAGGTACATACTGGTCTGGGCTGCCCCGGAATAGAGCATCCAAGATCATCACTTCGGGAACGGTGTCGTAGGGACCGCCGGTATGACCGCCCACCCCCCTGGCCGCCCCGGTGGCGGTGAAAAAGACAATGGCATCGCGGCAAAGCTGAATATTCGCTTTCAAAGCCTTGCGTTGGTCATCAGTGAGGGAGGGGTTAGTAGCATTCAGAGAAATTCGCTGGTATGCGCCTAGGTCAATGGGAAAGCTCGTCATAGTGTTTCATCCTATAGGCGGGTTACAAGGCAGCGTGGGGCAGGCCAGGAATCAGCGGCAGCACCCCCACACGGGTGCGGATATAGAGATCCATTACCTCCATCATTCAATACTGTGGGATCGGTGTGAAGGTATTCAGTAAGACTTGGTTAAGACATCCCAAGGACGAACCTCTATGCCGCAATCTGACGCCCTTTCAAGACCTCAACCAGTTGGCCCCCATCCTTGGGATGGCTTGCAGCCTCAAGACTGGCTTCCTACGTGGATAAACACGAGACCACGGTGTAAACACAGGTCACGGCGAAGTGCCTTGACGGCAGATAACCTCACGATCACCGGGCACTGGTTTCTTAAAGTGGGATCCCTGGTTTTTCGTTGCCTGGAATCCCTATGCAGCAAGTGTTCCAGAAATCGCCCAACTTTAACAGTCCAGTGCCTGCCGCTCTACATTTCTTGTGGTCGACACCTCTTGGTGGCCCGCTTGCGACCGGCGAATGTCGACCCAGCCGAGGGCGCCTTGGCGGAACTGCAACGGGTGATTAGGGCCATCCAGGCTCAGTGGCCCGAGGTGAGGATTTGGATACGGGGAGATAGCGCCTACAGTCGGGACGACCTGATGAGATGGTGCGAAGCCACCCCCAACGTGGACTACCTGTTCGCCCAGGGGAGCAATCCGGTGTTGGTGCGGTGGAGCACCCGCTGGAGCACGGCGGCGCTCACCGACTATGCCCAACGCCGACAGCAGGCGAGCGAGACGGTGCAGGCCGAGTTGGGCGAGCCCCCGACGGCGCAGGAACTGGATGCATTGGTGCCGGAAACGGTCCCAAGGGCGTTCGCCACCATTTTGTGGTCACCTCCTTGAGGGCCCAACAGCGGAGTTCCCAACGGCTCCATGCCGAAGGCTACTGCCCCCGAGGCGAGATGGAGAATCGGCTCAAAGAACAGCAACTCGACCTCTTCAGCAACCGCACCTCCAACCATTACTTTGATGACAACCAACTGCGGGTGTGGTTCTCCGCCTTTGCCTATGTCTTGCTCCATGCCCTGCGCCAGCACGCCCAACTTCTCAAGCTCGGCACCCTGATTCGCCTCAGTGTCCGCCGCATCTACTTGGCCTTTCACTCGGCCTTTCCCCGGCAAGACCTCTTTCACCTATTGCCCCTGGGCGGATGCTATCCGCCACATCGCCCATCATCTGATGGCACCTAATCCTTGGGTCTTCGCCTAACTTAGACCGGCCCATAGGATAGGTGTGTCTACTGGCCCGGAGAGTCCCCACTTTTGTTCGATTCGCTACTGTTCTTGGCCTTCTCGCTCAACCAGTCTTGGAAACTGGGACGTTGATATTGAGCGTCTGTTGCTGTTGACTCGTTGGGGGCCAAGTCACTGCCCACTGGCAAGCCTCATGAATAATGCAGGTTAACCCGGTCTCTGCTCATGAAATCATCTAGGTGATGTCAACGTAGCTTTGATTAACTCTGTACGACAGGAGTTGTGAGAAATTCGGGCTTACATTGATACCCGTTAAACCTGGCGTAAATAAATTTTGGGGCGATTCCCC
>DVEE01000043.1 GCA_015295885.1 Leptolyngbyaceae cyanobacterium M65_K2018_010 | reverse complement strand
CCCCGAGGCCAGAAGAACGATATCGCCGGGTACCAACTGGCGGGAGGGCACCTGCACGGTGCGCCCCTCTCGTCGCACCATCGCCTCGGTTTCAACGGCAGAGGCCAACGCCGCGATCGCGCTTTCCGCTTTGGATTCTTGCACATAGCCAATAATGGCGTTAATCACCGTCACACCCCAGATCACCCCAGCGTTGACCCAGGATCCCAACAGTGCTTTGATTAAGCCAGCAATCAACAAAATATAGAGCAGGGGCTGATGGAACTGAAGCAGGAATAACAGCACCGGATGCTGACCCGCTTTCCCCTTTAACTCATTGGCCCCATAGCGCTCTAGGCGGCTCTGGACGGCTGGAACCGATAGCCCCCGGTCTGGATCTACCGCCAGCTGTTGCAAGATTTCGCTAGTTTCCAGGGTATGCCACCGGGGGGCGGGTTGGCCTTGGGGACTGAGGGGTGGGTGCTGTTGAGTCACAGCATTTCCTCCTAAAGACTACAAACCTAAAGCGCGGGGCTTGAGGCTATCCTAGCAACCAGAGTTGGGCAAACCAGGCGCGATGGGCTCGGGCCTCGACCCATGGTTTTTTCAAAAATTCGGCTCAAATCGACCTGGAACCGCTACCCAGGGCAGCCCGAGACGCTATGCTGGTGCGGACTCGACTATCACCCCAGCCCCCCATGGTGTCGTCTTTACCCACTCTGGTTGCCCTGGCCTTTTTGCCCGCGGGGTTAGGTTTACTGATTCAGGTGGGATGGCCCGGCTGCTTAGCCGATCGCCTGGCCGCCCTGGCCCTGCTGCTGCTGGTGGGGGAGCAAGCCCACATGGCCAGGGTCGATCTCCGGCACCTGGCAGGGGTCAGTCAGCCTCGCCAGGATCCGCAGCTCCAGTGCTTTACGCCCATTCTGGGGGGGACAATCCTAGGGGAACTGGTGGGTTTCTATGGGGCGGCCGCGGGTTTTCTGGGGATCGGCCTCCTGCTAATTGCGGTCAGCTTACTGGCCTTCAATGGAGTGACTCCGATCCGCTTTGGCCAGGATGGCCAGCTAGGGGTTCAACCCCTAGGTAGCCCCAGGCGCCTAGGGGTTATAGCCGTTGATAGCCTGGCCCTGGCCCTGGCGGTAGTCTGGCTCATGGGCCTGGCCCAGCTTTGGATTGCGATCGT
Source organism: Leptolyngbyaceae cyanobacterium M65_K2018_010 (assembly GCA_015295885.1). Lineage (GTDB taxonomy): Bacteria > Cyanobacteriota > Cyanobacteriia > Phormidesmidales > Phormidesmidaceae > Nodosilinea. The sequence continues at coordinate 2,739 of DVEE01000043.1, read as the reverse complement.
ACTCCTGAGCCTGACCTTGCTCTATGGCGCTATCAAGCTAATTGGCTATATTCACCATTCAAAATTTCACCCGGGTTTCACCGATTCAGGTGATTGACCCCACTCACCAACATCCACAGCCCCCCCGCTAAGATGGCTAGGGCCAGTCCCCCCAACAGGGCATCCATCCACGCCGTTGTTTCCATGGTCTAGGCTTTTTGATAGGGGGAAAGAGCTAGGGCGTAGCGAATACAGCGCATCACCACCAGCCAGAGCAGAATGATCAGCACCACTAAACCGAGGCGGTTGACCCACCAACCCAGTTCCATGGCTAACCCATTAAAGGCGGCATGGGCCAGAATAGCTGCCAGTAAGCCCTTAGCAACCAGACCGTTGGCTTGAGCGGCCCGACTAAACTTCGCGAGGCCCAGTCCATAGCCCCAAAGCGAAGACCACAAAGCGTGCCCCGGCGCCATCAGTAACCCCTGCAGGGCAAACATATTCATGACCGCCCCCCAGGCCGACCCGCTCACTTCCGTGGGTCCCAGACGTAGCACATGCAGGTAGGCATACAGCATCGAACCAATCACACCTAAACTGGCAAAGCCCAACCCCGCGACCGCCGCAAAGATCATGCCATCCACAGGCTCATCAAATTCAGCATGATTGTACACTCCCCCCTTAACCACCCCAAACTTAGCCAGCTCGCTCAGAATGGGCACGACCACCAGCCCCATTAGCCCGTAGGGCAAAGGTAAAAACTGGCGAATCACAAAAATCGGCATAAAGGCCAGAAGGCCGAGCCCAAAAACCCTTAAAATCAGCCCTCGGGGTTCAGGATTTAACTTGTCGCGGGTGTAGAAGAACCAGAGCAAGAACGCCAGAGGGGCCAAGGCTAGGGCCAGAATACCGACGAGCGTAGCCCATACATTGGGATTTGAGGCGAGATTAACCATAGCTGATGAAACCCCCAAGAACCGCCCTGATAATACACCGAAGTATTAGCTGGGGAAAATGTTAGGGCGCGTCATCCATCGACTGATGACAGCCCCAACTACTTGGGGGTCCGCCCTTGGGTCGACGGCCGCGGACCGGTTCCGCCAGCCTCCCCCTCCCCCAGCTACCAGCGCGCCCGTAGATAGGTATGCAGCTTGGTAAGATAGGAACTCAGATGCTAGAGGGCAAAGCCGTTTCATGGTAGATGTTTTGGTGATCGGGGCCGGCCCGGCTGGACTATCTCTAGTCGCTGCCCTGGCAGAGCAAGGATTAGCCGTTCAGGGATTAGCGCCGACGCCCCCAGCCATGCCCTGGTCGAACACCTATGGCATTTGGGCCGATGAACTCGAAGACCTGGGGTTAACGTCGTTTTTGTCCCACCGCTGGAAAGACTGTGTGGTGCATGTGCGCGGCAAGACCTTACCGCTGCATCGAGATTACGGCCTATTGGATCGGGATCGCATCCAGGCTCACTGGTTGGGTCAGGCAGAGCAGGGCCAGGTGCAGTGGCATCAAGGCAAAGCCATGGCGATTCACCGGGTTGGGGATTTGACCCAGGTGACGACGGAGACCGGCACCATCCTGTCCGCCCGGTTGGTGATCGATGCCACGGGCCATCAATCTAATCTTCTGCAGCGATCGCCCCATCCTCAGCTCGCCTTTCAAGCGGCCTATGGCCTGGTGGGGCGGTTTTCTAAACCGCCGATTGAACCCCATCAGATGGTGTTGATGGACTACCGGGATGATCATCTGAGCCCGGAGGAACAACAGACCCCGCCCACCTTTCTCTATGCCATGGATCTGGGGGACGACCTCTACTTTGTGGAAGAAACCTCCCTGGCCCACCACCCCGCCATCGCCATAGCCACCCTAGAGCACCGACTCTACCAACGGCTTCACCATCGTGGGGTGGAGGTCAAGGAAGTTCACCACATTGAGCGCTGCCTGTTTCCCATGAACTTGCCCCTGCCTGACTTCAGCCAGCCGGTGGTCGGGTTTGGTGGTGCTGCCAGCATGGTGCATCCGGCCTCGGGCTACATGGTCGGAGCGCTGTTACGACGGGGGCCGGGGTTGGCCCAGGCAGTCGCCACCAGCCTCAAGGATTCCCGTTTAACCTCCACTCAGGTGGCCCAAACGGCCTGGCAGGCCCTCTGGCCCCCAGCACGACTGCGTAAACACTTTTTATACCTATTTGGGCTAGAAAATTTAATGGCCTTTAACGCGGCCCAACTGAATCATTTCTTTGAGGCGTTTTTTCAGCTGGAAACGGAAGCCTGGTCTGGTTTTCTGGCCGATTCCCTTTCCCTGCCAGAACTGATACAAGCGATGGTAGGCCTCTTTGGCCGGGCTTCCAACGACGTCCGCTGGGGGCTAATGCGGTCCGTGGTCGACTATGGCAGCTTACTGGGGCGCAGCTTGCTGCCGTGAACCTAGAATCTGAACCCTAAGTTACCATTCTGGATTGAGTCCATCGCGTATATTAGGTAGTTATCGGATTTTGATGTCGGTGCGATCCATTGCCCACATCCATGGCTGCTTCCTTGAGGCTGCCGGGCTTAGCTGCATTCCTGAGATTGCGACAAGCTTCAAGCCATTTTTGGGCAACCTGACTGTATTCCGGGCATGACCAGTCTGCCTAACCGCCCCGGATGTTCTGTTCATTGTGGAGATCCCGTTCTATGGCTGAGTCCCCTAACCTCCCTGCTACTCCCAGAGTGCCCCCGCCTCCGCCCCGGCCTGTACCCGGCGGCATGGCGCCGGTGT
>DVEE01000199.1 GCA_015295885.1 Leptolyngbyaceae cyanobacterium M65_K2018_010 | reverse complement strand
GGGACCAAAACCCGCTGCCTTACCGCTTGGCGACACCCCATCGTGATCGCTTTCGTAATATAACAGGTGAAACCGGAACCCTGTCAAGGTGTTTTGTGGGACAGCTGAGGGCTTTGATCCCGGTCTCAAGGGAACCCTTTCTGGGGGAATTGTCCCTAAGGCGAGGTCTGACTTCCAAGGGGTAGTGAAGCTAGCCCTAGCTGTCCAAGTCTGAACTGTGGGACTCTAAAAAAGTGCCGGAGATAGAATGCTCCAGTTCCATGCGCTGTTCCATCTGACGGAGAAAGTAGCCGGTCATCATCGCAGAAGCCAGGAGACCAGCCAGATTTTCTCGGTCGGTGGTGACCTGAACATTAAAGCCATCGGAGGGGAGAACCCCGACCAGACCCTGCACATTCTGGGCGATGATCTGTTTAATTTCGCCACTGACCGATTGAGCGACCCGGGTCAACACCTCGGGGGATTGATGCTGGAGGTATTTCAACAACTCATTAGGGGGGTCATTATCGGTTGAAATGCCAATGAATTCTGCGTCTTCAGGGTTAAATGCCATAGAAACTCAGAGACCTCTGGGTATAGAGCAGGCACGGAGAAGGAACTTGGTCTAAATTGATACTTCCCTGGAATACAGATTTCCCATTCCTCAGACCATACCTATCAGTATTTTCGATGATAGCGTAAGCCATCAGGAAAAAACGGCTAGGGATTGGAATCAATCTCTGGCTCCGGGGCGGCTAAGGGAGCGTCCGTGTCCTCGGCCGCCAGGTCCTGATCGCTGACGGAGGGAGCCTGAGGAGCTTTTTGACGCAATTCCGGCAACTGGTCGATTTCAAAGTGCTGGTAGAACTTTTCGGTGACCTGTACCAGGGATGAGCGACTGTCCGATTGCCGCCGCTTTCGCACGAAACCCTGGCTAATCAGTTCCTGCACATGCTGGTAAGCCCCCGACCCCCGCAGGTCCACTAGCTCAGTTTGACTGATCGGCCCCTTCAGGGCGATGGCGGCCAGGGTGCGAAGGGCGCCGACCCCCAGGTCGAGGGGAATCAGCATATCGACTAAAAAGCGGTAGCGTTCCTTAAGCTGCAGGCAATAGCCATCGACGGTTTCGACAATTTCTAAGGCCCCATCGCGATGGGCGTACTCATCCATCAGCTCAATCAGCCCCTCTTCGATATCCTCCCGGTCACAGCGGGCCAGTTCCGCCAGTTTGCCTATCGACAGCGGCTGCCCCTTTAGGTACAGAATCGCTTCAATGGTAGTGGCCAAGCTTGTCATAACCCTTTGCTAACCCAAGACCATCCTTTAGGCTACCTCCGATTGGCCGAACTGGAAGCAGGGGCTGGGCACTCTCCGTCGGATCCTTTGGATCCCTCCCATCCCTGCCCTGCCGCCCTCATCGCCGGGGCCAGCTGTGTTCTGGCCGCCTGATAGGGTAGGGCGGCCCCCACCACCGATCAAAGCCTTCTAGTCCAAATTGCGGCCGGTCAGTTCCACAAAAATATCCTCCAGGTTCGTGGGCCGCGTCATCATGCCGGTTTTATCAGGTTGTTGCTCGAGGTAGGCCTTGGCCGCTTCTAGGGTCGGGAAGAACTGATACTCCCAGCGATCGCCCCGCTGGGTCATGACCAGACCTTCGCCGTGGCGCTGGCGGAGTTGGTCGAAGCTGCCTAGGGCAATCAGCTTGCCCTGATCCAGCACACCGATGCGATCGCAGAGGTATTCCACCTCCTCCATGTAGTGGGTGGTCAGCAGCATGGTGATGCCCTGCTGGTTGAGGCGTTGGATAATTTCCCACAGGCGGCGACGGGTTTGGGGATCCAGGCCAACGGTGGGCTCATCTAGAAATAGAATTTTGGGATTATGGAGGAGGGCGCGGGCGATCTGAAGTCGCCGCTTCATGCCGCCGGAAAGGGTTTTGACCTTATCGTCCCGGCGATCACCGAGTTCCACATAGTCGAGCCAATCATCAATACTGCGCCGCCGCTGAGCTGGGGGCAGGTGGTGCATGCGACCATGGAATTCCATATTTTCCCAGACGGTTAGGTCGCCATCTACGCTGGTCTGTTGCAGCACTACCCCAATCTGACGGCGCACCTCCAGTTGCTGGCGGGTTACATCCCACCCGGCCACCGTGATCGTGCCCTGGCTGGGTCGGCTGAGGGTCGTCACCATGCGAATGGTGGTCGATTTACCCGCCCCGTTTGGCCCTAGGAGGCCAAAGACCTCCCCGGTTTCCAGGGTGAGGGAGAGGTCATTCACGACCGCCACACCGTTGTAAACTTTGTAAACGTTTTGCAGACTAACGGCAGCAACCATGGCTGTGTAACGTTTCTTAATAAATGCGTCACTTCTAGAGTAGCTCCTGGTGCCCCCTGCTTGACCTATGCGTGCCCGAACTCACCGGCAAATTCTTTACCTTCACCGGGCGGATGTGCCCAGCTACAAAAAATCGGGCTCGGTGGTCCGTAATAGCTATTTCTGGGCCTTGCGCTCCATTGCCGATCGGGCTGGCTTTAACCAGGATTGGGAGTTTGCCGATGAGGTATGGCCCGCCCTGACGCGGATGCTGATTGCCTTTGCGGAGTCTGGGTATCTAGGCTATCGAGAAACCGTGCTGGAGTTTGAGGATCTGGGGGGCATTCCCGAGGCCCTGAAGGTCGTCGGCACTGGGCTGGGGCCGGAGGAAAGCTGGACAACAGAGCCCTAGATCCCGGTTGGCGGGGGGCGAGAGCGAGAAAACCCTGTGGCTCTAGACCCTGGCCCTAGGTGCCCCAGGCTGGCTCCAGGGATCTTCTAGGCTGCCAGGGCCGGTGGAAGCCAAAATAGCCCAGGCTTGAGTTTAGATCGTATGTACTTTAAGATCTAATGTACTCTGCGCTTGAGGCAGGCCCAGTTTGCGGTCATGGTTCCCAAACATCTCACCCTCAAGAATTTTCTCAGCTACCGTGAGGCCAGCCTGGACTTTTCTGGGCTGCATGTGGCTTGCATTGCGGGCCCCAATGGAGCCGGTAAGTCTTCTCTGTTGGAGGCGATTGGCTGGGCCCTTTGGGGTGAAAGTCGGGTAGCCGCAGAGGATGACGTGATCCATCAAGGGGAGCTAGAGGCCCAGGTCGTCTTGAGTTTTCAGCAGGGGGAACAGGTTTATCGCATCCTGCGTAGCCGGCACCGGATTCAGGGTACGGGGTTGGAGTTTCAGGTCAAAACCGAGTCAGGCTATCGGGTGCTCACCCAACGGGGGGTACGGGCTACCCAACGGTTAATTGACCACCATCTCAAGTTGGATTACGACACCTTTATCCATTCCGCCTACCTGCGTCAGGGCCGAGCCGATGAATTTATGGCCAAACGCCCCAGCGATCGCAAGCAGATCCTGGCTGACCTACTCCGCCTCCACCGCTACGATCAACTCTCGGAACAGGCTCGAGAACAAGCCCGCCAGGCCAAGGCCGAAGTGACTCTGCGCACCGCCCAACTAGAGGAACTCACCACTGCCCTGGCCAGCTACGATGCGGTACTCAGCCAGCAGGCTGAGCTGCAGGCCGATCTGCAGCAGCTCGACCAGGCCCTGGAGCAAGCGCAGCAGCAGCGGCTGGAGTGGCAGCAACGGGGGCAAGCCTATCACCGGCAGCAGCAGCAGCTCCCGCTTTACCAGCAGCAGCACCACCACCAAGTCGCCTTGCACCGGCAAACGGAAGCGGACCTCGCTGACACCATCGCCCAACTAGCCCAAGGGGAGCAGGTTTTAGCCGAGGCGGCCGCCATTGAAGCCGGGATTCAAACCTGGCAGGCTTTAGAGGCGGAAGATGCGGATTTGAACCAGCGGTTTCAGCGTTATCAACACCTTCAGGAGCGGCGCCAGAGTCTAGAAGCGGACTACCGAGCCCGGTCGGACACCCTGCAACAC
>DVEE01000132.1 GCA_015295885.1 Leptolyngbyaceae cyanobacterium M65_K2018_010 | reverse complement strand
CCGCACTGCCAGGGATTCCGGCTTCAGGCGTTTGCCCTGGCAGACCTCGCAGGGCTGATCCACCAGGTATTTCTCCAGCTTTTGCTTGTACAGTTCCGAGGTGGTTTCCTTGTACTGGCGCTCTAGGATCGGCAGCACCCCCTCGTACTGCCGGTAGTAGCCCTTGCGATCGCGGTAGCGGGAATCGGACTCGATGTAGATTTTCTCCTCGCTGCCGTGGAGGACGATGTGCTGCTGCTCTGGGGTGAGCTGATTCCACCGGGTTTGGATCTCGAAGCCAAAGGCTTGGCCCACGCTGTAGAGCAGGGAGAAGTAGTAGGTGTTGTCCTTTTCTGACCAGGGGGCGATCGCCGCGTACACCGGCAAGGTCGGGTCCGGCACCACCAGATCCGCCGAAAAGGTCCGCAGACTGCCCAAGCCGTGGCAGTGGGGGCAGGCTCCGTAGGGAGAATTAAAGGAGAATAGCCGGGGGGATAGCTCCTCCATCACCGCCCCGTGTTCAGGGCAGGCAAAGTTTTCGGAAAACACCAATTCCTTCGGCAGGATCTCCTCGGGGGCATCTGCTACGGCGGCCAGGGAACCGTAGTTGCCCCCCGCCTCCGCCGCCTGGGGCAACCGATCGGACAGCGACACCACCTTATTCGTCGCCGCTCCTGCCGCCCCCGGATCGCCTGACCCCTGACTCCTCTCCGCCAAAATCTCAATCACCGCAATCCCCTCGGACCGCTTCAGGCAAGTGGCTAGGGAATCCGCCAGACGCTCCTGCAAGCCCTCCTTCATAACCAGGCGGTCTACCACGACCTCGATGTGGTGGCTGTGGTTTTTGTCCAGTTCAATGTTATCGGTGAGTTCCCGAATTTCCCCGTTCACCCGCACCCGCACAAAGCCCTCGGAGGCCAGGCTAGAGAGCAGCTTTTTGTGGGTGCCCTTTTTGCCCCGCACCACCGGAGCCAGAATTTGAAAACGGGTGCGCTCCGGTAGGGCCATCACCCGGTCGATCATCTGGTCGATGGTCTGGGGGGCAATGCTGCGATCGCAGTGGGGGCAGTGGGGTTCCCCGGCCCGGCCGTAGAGCAGCCGTAGGTAGTCGTAGATTTCCGTCACCGTACCCACCGTAGAGCGGGGGTTGTGGGAGGTAGATTTTTGGTCGATGGAAATGGCCGGGCTCAGCCCCTCGATGGCATCCACATCGGGCTTATCCACCTGGCCCAGGAACTGGCGAGCGTAGGCACTGAGGGATTCCACATAGCGGCGCTGGCCCTCGGCAAAAATGGTGTCAAAGGCCAGGGAGGATTTGCCTGACCCCGAAACCCCCGTAAACACGATCAGTTTGTTGCGGGGAATCTCTAAATCCAAATTCTTGAGGTTGTGCTGGCGAGCGCCCCGAATCCGAATGACGTTGTCATCAAGGGCCGCGTGGTGATGGGCTAGGCCGGTATGTTGACTGCCATTACGGGATGCCCGACCGTTGCGCGAAGCGGTAGATTTCTGAGCAGAGGCGTCCGATTTAGGCATAAGGGGGGGCTGAGAGAAAACGCCCTATCAATTTAACATTTATATACACGGGTCCATGCCTCCGTGGGGGTGAAGTCCCAGCCCCTGTTGGCGGGTCGCCTCACTAGGGATTTGGGATGCCCTAGGCCTCAATTTTGGGCCACCGCTCCTCCTCCATGCCTCAACTGCGATCGCTCGAAGGCCATTCATACCGCGGAGCGCTCTTGATCCCAACATGCTACTGTAACAGTATACCCATATTAGTGGGTTAAAAAATATGGGTACCCATATGAAGACAACCATTGAGATTAACGACGCCCTGTTGGCGCGAGCCAAGCAACTGGCCTCTGAGCGCCGGCAGTCTCTCAGGAGTATTCTGGAGACGGCTCTGCGACAGTTCCTGGATGCTAGTACTGAGCCTCAATTGCCCTTTCGGCTTCGGAAGCATACGTTTCGTGGTCGTGGCTTGCAGTCGCCTCTGACGGAAGGTGACTGGGCTACGGTGAGGGAGCAAATTTATCAGGGGCGGGGGGGATGATTGCAATAGACACCAACATTCTGGTGTACGCCCACCGAGAAGATTCGCAGTGGCATGAGTCTGCCGATCGCTGTTTGACCCAACTGGCGGAATCTGGGGCAGCATGGGCAATTCCCTGGCCCTGTATGCATGAGTTTGTGGCGATTGCCACCCATCCTCGCATTTATGATCCACCGACGCCTTTGGAAGATGCCATAGCGCAGGTGGAATGTTGGTTGGAGGCACCGACGTTGGTGTTGCTGAGTGAGGCACCGGGCTATTGGCAGGAACTGCGACATCTCCTGGCAACGGGCCGAATCGTGGGGCCATCCGTGCATGATGCCCGCATTGCTGCGCTTTGTAAACAGCACAGTGTGACAGAACTCTGGACAGCCGATCGAGATTTTAATCGCTTTCAGGGACTCACTACGGTTAATCCGTTAGTGAGAATGTAGCTCTACCCGCGCTCTTCGGGGGCGATCGCAACCGGGCTGACCCAGGAAAAGCGATCGCAAAAGCCTCAAGGTGACTACGGCTAGTCAGCCCAAAGCCTTCTGGTAGAAAAGCACGTAGAGTCTGAATAGGAATCAGCCTTCGATAATGACTCCATCCAACGACTTGCCGATTCGCGTCAGTCGTGCCAAGGATAACATCATTGACCTTAGGCTGGCGGCCAGCGCCATGGTACAGGCGATCGACAAAAACTCAGCCGATATTGCAGCTTTCATTGAGAAGCCATCGCCACCCTGCAAAGTTCCCAACTCAGAACCGATGAGACCATTCAGGACATCCGCCAGACATCCAGGAAATTCGGGCCACCAATGACCGCATGGATCGGCTGTTCGATTACCTGATTCGTCGCGATCGCGACCAGTCTACCTGGAGGAACACCCAGATCCCCGACTTCTTGGCGGGTTAGGGCGGGGCATCAGGCGATCGACCAGAAGTCGGGGATCTGAACCAATCCAACGGCCATACCCACCAGGATGGACATGACCGCCAGGGATATGGCCTATTTAACTGGGCTGGAAATCAGGCTTCCTCAGAAACCTCTACCTCGCCTTGGCGCTTGCGCCAGGCGGCCACACCCATGCCGATCAGGCCGGGCAGCAGAGCCGGAGTGGGAATTGGGGTTGAGCTGACATCATCTACAACCAGAGTAGAGCCAAATAGGTTGTCTCCAACATTGATTACACCAAATCCCAACGTATAAGTTCCAGCAGTTGGAATAGCCCAGGAAAACGTCCGAGGACCTGTGCTTGTGGTATTGCCACTGGTATTACCTACAAGCTTGACACTAGCCAGTCCCTCAACTAAGGGCGATAGTGTTGTAAACGCAAAATCGTTGAACGGTAAATAGTCAGAAGTGGTGAAATTGTAGGTAAAACTGATAATGTCACCGGCATTTGCTGTAAACGACTGCTTAAGCGCAGAACCCAAGAATAAAGCTCCTGAACCGTCAAACAATTCATTAGTTTGGCCGCTGAGATCCTCCAAACTCCCAGGTGCCAACCCCAGGAAAGTCTCGATAACAGATGCCGTTACATCTGGTGCTCCAGCCTCTAGCTGAGCAGCAGGATTACCACCTGGTGTAACAATACTGGTGAAACCAAAAATATCCCAGCCATCGAAATTACTACTGAAGTCTCCATTAATGATCGCAGCTTGAGCGGGAGCGCTACTAATAAGGGCGCAAGAGAGACCTAAACCGAGCGCTCCCACAGCGAATACATGATTCTTTTGTCCGACTTGAATGTTCATGGAACTCATTACCTCGAAAATAAGGTGAACAAATTGGTAGAGTTCCCCTTGCAATGCGGTAATGGCAGATGCGGTTTGTACGCAGTAGCAAACTGCGTTTTCGTTAACCTTTGGAATAGCACCTAGGTTGTTATCCGTCTAATCGAGCACC
>DVEE01000407.1 GCA_015295885.1 Leptolyngbyaceae cyanobacterium M65_K2018_010 | reverse complement strand
GTTGAGACCCTAGCTTTAAGTCTCCTGTTTGCCTTTGGCCTGCGCACCTTCGTGGCCGAGGCCCGTTACATTCCGTCAGAGTCGATGCTGCCTACCCTAGAGGTGAATGATCGCCTAATTATCGACAAACTGAGCTACGATTTTGGCTCACCCCAGCGGGGCGATATTGTGGTGTTTAGACCCCCCGATTCTCTCCACCAAAAGGATGCCTTTATCAAACGGGTGATTGGCCTGCCTGGGGATGTGGTGGAGGTTGAAAATGGCCAGGTTCATCTCAATGGCCAACCCCAAGCTGAGTCCTACATTGCCGCTCCCCCCGACTACCAGTTTGGCCCGGTTACTGTCCCCCAGGATGCCTACCTGGTGCTGGGAGATAATCGCAATGCCAGCTTCGATTCCCACTACTGGGGCTTCGTCCCTGAGGATCATGTGATTGGTCGAGCCGTGTTTCGGTTCTGGCCCCCCAACCGCATTGGAGGGGTGAACTAACGACGGGAAAGAAGTACAATTCTCAACCTGTTTGCGTAGGGAGGCTTTCAGCCAGCCCTCCATCCCCTGTTAACGGACCCGTGCCGACCAGTACCTGGGCCATAACACATGGGTTGACCTTAATCTAAAATAGCCCCATGTATTTTCATGACTAGCAGGGGAATAACGGCCAAAGCCAGCAGGCCAATCAGAAGATAATTTCCCTGCCTTGGATCAAAATCCTTAAGAATCACCCTCCACTTGAGTTTGATGATATATCGTCCCAATCCGATATCAAACAGGGCCATAAATACAGCTAGACACAACCCTACCCAAAGTAGCGAACCGGTTGACTGCAAGCCCAGAAGGGGAATCCAAAAGAAGCAGACGATAAAGAGAAGTAGGGTTCCAGTGATGATGCTGAGTCGTTTGGCTCGTCGGGTGCCAATCCTAGGTGCAATCACTAAATTGCGAAAGATTCCGTGCAGGGTCTCAACTCCCGCCAGGGTCAGACAGAGGGCCATGAGGTTGATGACTAATTTCACGGTGACTGCTGATGGGGCTGTTAGCCGATTTTTCGTTCCATAATAGCTTTGATCTAGCTTGACCTGGCCCCTGGAGGGCACCCCTGTAGGCATCCCCACCACCCCGCGGCAACCGGTGCCGGTTTAGGCGCTCTAGGCTCCCCCAATCACGCCACGGTGCCAAATAGAGCGCCAATCACAATGGTGGCGGCCATGGCTAAGGCCCCCAGCAAGGTCACTCGGGCGATTCCCACGGCCATATTGGCACCGCCAGTACGGGCCGCCACGCCACCGAGCAGGGCCAGGCACACCAGCGAGCCAAGGACAACAACGGGAATAATCCCAGTTGGGGGACTGAGAATAGCCAGGATTAAGGGCAATGCCGCCCCCACCGCAAAGGTAGCGGCAGAGGCCACAGCGGCCTGTATGGGCCGAGCTTGATGAATCTCAGTCAGTCCCAATTCATCGCGGGCATGGGCGGCTAGGGCATCATGAGCCATCAACTGATGGGCTACTTGATGGGCCAAGGTGGGCTCTAATCCTCGACCCACATAGATCGCCGCCAGCTCTTCGTACTCGGCCTCGCCGTCCTGGGCCAGTTCGCGCCGTTCCCGGGCTAAGTCGGCCTTCTCCGTATCCGCTTGGGAGCTTACCGAAACGTACTCCCCCGCCGCCATGGACATCGCCCCAGCGACCAAACCGGAAATTCCAGCCACCAGCACCCCGCTGGGGTCCGTATTGGCCGCCGTCACCCCTACGATTAAACTGGCCGTAGAGATAATGCCATCGTTAGCCCCCAAGACTGCGGCTCGTAACCAACCGATGCGATCGGCGTAGTGTCGTTCGGGATGCTTACGGGTTCTGGGCATGGGTCGACTTAGCTACCTTCACTCGACAACCGCTTGAGGCGGTCTGGGGGGGTGCAGGCTATGGGGGGGTAGGGTTGGCGGTTGGAGATGCCAATCCACGCTGCTGCAAATCATTGTAGTCCCTCACAACCCTGGCCCTAATCTCTCCTACCCGCTGACTTTACCCACCGCCGCAAGGTATTTGCAAGTAGGCCGTTGGTTTTGCCAGAGTAATTGAACGGCTGGCCTGCAGGGGCTTGAGTCCGCTGCATCGGGTGTTCCGTCCCAATCCATCATGACCCTCTTCACCTCTAGGAACCCCTCAATAACCGCTGCCACACTATTTAGCCGGCCTAGCCCCCCAGTTTCTTGATCAGTAATCTCCGTTAACGGCAACTCAGAAACCACGGTTCTAGCCCTACCGCACCAATCGGTCCACGGCCTGTGGCACCATTGGAAAGCTAGCGGTGCAAATCATGTCACTTGTGCTGGGGTGAGGTAGAACACTAAGAACTGTAGCGATGTAATGGACTGTTTGCCAGTTCCTCAAGTACTGGCAAACTTGAGCCGGTGTCTAGAGTTGTTACCCTGCTGTCCCTAGGCAATCGCGACAAGGGGCCAGGGACCGCTCAACTTCCCGGGGAATCGGCACCCCTGGCTCAAAGGCGAGCCGCCGCACCTGCTCGAAAAGGTCAACATGGAGCCTGGAGGTGGCAATTCCCTCCTCTAAGGAAATTCCCCGGTTTCGCCCGTGTCACAGGACCTGAGCGATGGCCCTGGTCATGGGGGAGGTCCCAGGGGAACCGATTGTCAGCACCGCGCTATTCCCTCGATGGGCCAGGATGGGGCCATCTTACTTTGATACCAGGCGTGCGATCGCCCTAAAAAATCGCCACCCCTTCTTGACATAACTGTCTTCGGATTAGGATAATTAAAGACTGTGTTTATGCGCTCGGATCAGGTCTCTAAGGCTAACGCCCCTGTTTAGGGGGCAAGGGTTAGCACCTGTACGGCGGTTATGAGGAAAGCAATGACCTACGCAATTGTAGAAACAGGTGGCAAGCAACTTCGGGTAGAGCCCGGCCGCTTTTACGACATCGAGCGTTTGCCGGTAGAAGCCGAGGAACAGGTTACTTTAGACCAGGTTTTATTCGTCAACAACGACGGCGAGGCTCTAGTGGGACAACCCTTGGTGGCAGGGGCTACGGTGACCGGCACCGTGGTTAGTCACCTGAGAGGGCGCAAAGTCATCGTCTATAAGATGAAGCCCAAGAAAAAGACCCGGAAAAAGCGCGGACACCGCCAGGAGTTAACTCGGTTGATGATTGACTCCATTCAACTCAATGGCCAGGCGATCGCAGGGGCAGCCAAGGCCACGGAATCCCCGGGTACCGCCAAGGTTAAGTCTGAGGCTGCTCCCGCCGTGGTTGAAGCCCCTGAGCCTGAGGTGGTGGCTGTGGTGGCTGAGCCAGAAACCGTTGCCCCGCCCTCCCAGGAGAAATCCACTAAAGCCTCGAAGCCTAAGTCGGCCGCCCCCCCCGTCGCTGAAGCAACCTCCACCACGACTCCAGCCGCTCCGACTGAGGCAGATAACTAGCCTCTAGGGAGCCACGGGCACGTTACGCTAGAGTGAACACCAGCAAGGGTTTAGGAAAGGAATCATGGCTCATAAGAAAGGTACAGGCAGCACCCGTAACGGACGGGACTCCAACGCCAAGCGTCTCGGCGTGAAGCGTTACGGGGGTGAAGTGGTACGAGCTGGCAACATTTTGATTCGTCAGCGGGGGACCAAAATTCACCCCGGTAACAATGTCGGCCGTGGTGGCGACGACACCCTCTTTGCCCTGGTAGATGGGGTGGTCACCTTTGAGCGGCGAGGCAAGACTGGCAAAAAGGTTAGTGTTTACCCCGCCGAGGCCTCAGCCTAGGCGCTGACGCTACAGGTCGCTTTAACAGTTCCGCTAACAGAAAGCCCCTCCTAGGAGGGGCTTTTGCTTGGGTTATCTTTTAGATTCACCGACCCCATGACGGCGATGGTGGGCCTGACTAGTGGTATGGGAATCTAGCCAGCCTAGTACCCTGGGGTGGAAATAGGGCTAC
>DVEE01000112.1 GCA_015295885.1 Leptolyngbyaceae cyanobacterium M65_K2018_010 | reverse complement strand
GGGGGGTGCGATCGCGACATTGTAGATCTCAGCAGTTTTTACTATTTTGAAACCGCCAGCCAGGATCCCCAGCGACAGACGGAGGTGGCGGCGATCTGGCTCCTGGGGGCCAATCATAATTTCTTCAATGCTGCCCTTGATCAGGATGACTATTACCGCCAGGCTGACCATGCTGCTTTGTGTAACCCCCAGCGATCGCAGCAACGCCTTTCCCGAGTGGCCCAGGAAAACTTCCTCATCCAGTACGTGCGTGCTTTTCTAGAGGTTAGGCTAGGCGCCATGCCGAGTTCAGCCACCCTCGACCAATTAGGCCTAGACCCCAACCGCCCGGCCCCTAGCCGAGTCTTTGACCTGCCAGTGTTAACCAACCTGGCGGTGCCGGCGGGGCAGCGCTACACGGTTTTTGACGCCCGCACCGCTGACTCCGTCCCCCGCCCCACGGCCAGTAACCTGGTGGTTGAGCGCTGCCAATCCTTTTCCCTCTGTAGCGATGGACCTCGTCCCCAGCCGCAATTCCCCGCCATCCTCAGGGTCCACTGGCAAGCCCCGGCCGCTAGCCTGCGCTGGTCGATGCCACAGCCTGATATGAGCCGGTTCAGAAGTTTACAAATCCGGATGGCGGTGGCACCAGCCTCCCCCTCTCCCCCCCTTGGGTTCGCAGTGATTCTCCACGACCGGCAGGGACAATCGGTGCGGGTGGAGATTCCAGCCACGACCCCGGCCCTTTATCGGTTTGAGACCTCAGATGGGGAGGCCGCCGGCGGCCCTCCCGTTTACCCTACGGCACTAAGGATTCCCCTGGCCCAGTTTCACGGCATTGACTTAACTGCCCTCACGGCAGTCGAGCTGAGCTGGAGTGCCTCCTTGGGGGGCACCGCCGATTTAGCCACCCTAGAATTTGTTGGCCATCCCTAGGCCACCCTGGAAAAATGATTGCCCTACCCTGGTAGGCCTTCTACCAGGCGCCGCAGGCGAATTTTCAGGAGCACATAGAGGGGGAACTGATAATGTTCAGCGATCAGCCAACCGACCATCATGGTATGAACCAGCCCGGTAGCCAGGGCCCAAACCACCGGCCAATTACCCTGATGAGTGCCCTCTAAGGGGGGAAAAAGGTAGGCGCCTAGGGCCACAATACCAGCTGGACAAATCACCAGGGCCAGGCCCACCACCCAGAGGGTGAGGGTAATGTCATTGGGGCTGTGATAGATGGGCTGCCAGCGCCAACCCTGCCAACGCCAGCCCATGGGTTGCACACCATCCACTACATGCATGGTCTGCTGGTCAAGGTTGGCCTCAAAGATGTGGCGACAGAAGTTACAAAAATAGGTCTCCATCATGGGCATTGCTTGAATCTGCCCGTGGCGACAGACCGGACATTCGACGGCGGTTGTTCCATCCAGCGGTAGGGATCGGGACAATCGTCGATAGCTTGGCGGTGATGGGGGTTCAGGCCCAGCCATAGGTTTTCACAGCTCTTCAACAACGGCCAACAACCACCGGGGCCAACCCGACCGCCAGTCACAGACCATTTTTGCGATCTTACTGAACGGGTGGCTAGAACCCAACCCGTTCTCTTAAACCTTAACGAACCTTAAGGGGAGAGCCATACTCTTTTCTAATTTCTAAAGGGATCCCACTAGAGTTCCACTGCCCACGGTGCGGGGGTAATCCTTACCGTCGTAGGTCAGCACCACAACCGGCTCAACCCCAGATAGGTCAATGGCCTTAACCCGAATACGACCGCCTGCCACCGTATCGCCGGCAGCCACTCGCCGACCAATGGTGCTGCCCGGTTCAGTGACAATGGCATTGACCCGGTTACCCACCTGCACAACGCCGCTAACGACAACCTGTTCTACCAGGCTCTGCATAGTGGCGGGGGAGGAGGGGGCAAGACTCACCGATGAGTCGTGAAGGGGCAGGCTCCCGGGAACGTAGGGAGCGGGCAAACTCGGCAAAGGTAAGGCCTGGGGCAGGGGTGGGAGGCTTTGGGTGGCCGCCACAGGCACGACCGGCAAGGCCGAGGGGGGTACTGCGGCGGGCGGCGGAGTCGGCACGGGCACAACGGCAGTCGGCCGAGCAGGCACCTGACTAGATACCACTAGGGGGGCAAAGGGATCGGGCCGACCCACGGCTAGGGCCTCAACCCGCGCCTGGGAAGAGGTAGACCGTAGCAACCCAGGGTCGGCTAAACGCAGGGAAGGTGAAGCGGCATAAAAAGGAGATTCAAAGGCAACTCCGGGCGAGTCAACGCTGTCAAACCCGGCTGCAGGATCCTGCTGGGCTACACTACCCGTGGGAGACCCGACCATAAGCTTTAGACCTATGCCAGCCAGAAGTGATACCAGAGTGCCGCCGGCTAGAATCCAGTAAATTCGTTGATTGGCGGCAGAGTCCTTAGAATTGGACTGCGAGGTTGCTTTCGCCTCAGGTGCGCGTGTATTCGTCATGGCCTTATCTCCCCACAATTCACCCTTAGGTTAGCGAATTTTGCCGAAAGTGGAACAGGCATCCAGCTTGCCTAGGGGGACGAATGGCTGGGGGAGTCAAACCCATGCTGCCGGGATAGGCTGCGCTGCGGGCCTAAGCTTGGCCATTACAGCGCTTTTGCTGAAGGGTTTGCAGCTGTAGCAAAAGGGCTTCCGCTTCAGCTTGGAGATGTAACAGTTCAACCTGGTGATCGGGAGCATAGGGGGACTGGCGCACCTCAATCCAGCAAATCGCATCGTTGGCGGCCGGTGCCGTTTCCCTAGCATCGGTCTGGGGTAATGACGCGGGGCTAGGGGCGATAGGCAGCGAAAATTCGGTGCTATTGGCGGGGGCGTTCATTGGTTAAACCCTAGAGTAGTTATGCTCAGTGTGAAAGTTAAGCTATTTTAACCATTCTGTCCAGTGCAATATCCTAGACCAAAATATCCTCTGACGTGCGATCGCCCTAGGGCAGTTGTTGAACTGGCTGGGTGTAGGGCCATCATTTTCGAGTCAGGCTCACGGTAAACTGGTAGGGTATAAATCGCTGTAAAACCTATTGTTTTTTGTCTCTACCCGTTAAAAATTAGGGTGCCATCCCTGCCTTTCCCCATCTTATTCTGATTGCTGAGTCTGTCGTGACGATAAGTTTGCCCTCTCCTTTCCGCAATGCTGGCCCTGAAGCGGCGTCTAATCCTTCCCCTGCCATTTCAGGTACCCGCCCCTGGCCAGGTCTAATTGAGGCCTACCGAGGCTACCTGCCCGTTTCTGATCGGACTCCGGTCGTGACGCTCTGCGAGGGCAATACCCCGTTGATTGCCATGCCCAACCTGAGTGAGCGCATTGGCCGAGGGGTCAAGGTTTGGGTCAAGTACGATGGCCTTAACCCCACCGGTAGTTTTAAGGACCGGGGTATGACCATGGCCCTCTCCAAGGCAAAGGAGGCGGGAGCCGAAGCGGTCATCTGTGCCAGTACGGGCAACACCTCGGCCGCCGCCGCGGCCTACGCTCGGCGGGCGGGCATGGGGGCCTTCGTGCTCATTCCCGATGGGTACGTTGCCCTGGGTAAACTCGCCCAGGCGTTGCTCTACGGAGCAGAGGTGTTGGCGATTCAGGGTAACTTTGACGACGCTCTGCAGATGGTGCGAGAGCTGGCCCAGGACTACCCCATTACCTTGGTCAATTCCGTTAACCCTTACCGGCTTGAGGGCCAAAAAACCGCAGCCTTTGAAATTGTTGATGTCTTGGGAGATGCGCCGGACTGGCTCTGTATACCCGTTGGCAATGCCGGCAACATTACCGCCTACTGGATGGGGTTCTGTGAGTATCATCAGCAGGGCAAATGCCGCCTACCCCGGATGATGGGTTTCCAGGCAGCGGGCGCAGCTCCCTTGGTTAGGGGGCAGGTGGTGGCTGACCCCCAAACCCTAGCCACGGCGATTCGGATTGGTAACCCGGCCAGTTGGAAACA
>DVEE01000162.1 GCA_015295885.1 Leptolyngbyaceae cyanobacterium M65_K2018_010 | reverse complement strand
GGGCATGGACCCCCTCTACCGTAAAGGTGGCTAGGGCAGCCCGGCCACTACCATCCGCCTGGGGTAATGGCCCGTAGAGGGTCACTGCGGGAATAGTCTGCATCTGTTGGTACAGGTAGGCGGTCAGCTCGTGCTCGTAGGCGGCAATACGTTCCATCCCCAGGGAAGAGAGGTAGTCTACGGCCGCCCCCAGGGCAATAGCCTCGCCAATGGCCGGGGTACCCGCCTCAAACTTATGGGGTAACTCGGCATAGGTGGCATGGTCCAGGTATACATCGGCAATCATCTCGCCACCGCCCAGGAAGGGGGGCATAGCTTCTAGCATCGCTAGTTTGCCGTACAAAAAGCCGATCCCGGTGGGGCCACACATTTTATGCCCAGAAGCCACGAACCAATCACAGTCCATGGCTTGCAGATTGAGGGGTAGGTGGGGCGCGCTCTGGCAGCCGTCAATTAGGACCTGGGCACCGTAGTGGCGGGCCAGGGCAATGATGTCTTCCACCGGGTTAAGACAGCCCAGGGTATTGGACACCTGGTTGACTGCCACCAGGCGAGTTCTATCGTTCAGTAGGGAACGGTAATGGTCGAAGTCAAAGCCCTGCTCCGCCGATAACCCCACAAATTTGAGCACCGCCCCGGTGCGTTGGGCCACAAACTGCCAGGGCACCAGATTGCTATGGTGCTCCATCACCGAGAGGATGATTTCATCCCCCGGCTTGAGAGCGCTCATGCCCCAGCTATAGGCCACCAGGTTAATGGCTTCGCTGGCGTTGCGGGTAAACACAATTTCGTTGCGACTGGCCGCATTGACAAAGGCGGCCACCTTATCGCGGGCCCCCTCATAGGCGTCGGTGGCCCGGGCACTGAGGGTGTGGATGCCCCGGTGTACATTGGCATTGTCGTGTTGGTAGTAGTGATCTAATGCCTCCAGCACTGCCCTTGGCTTTTGGGAGGTTGCCGCATTATCAAAGTAAATCAGCGGTTTGCCATTTACTTCCTGATGCAAAATCGGGAAGTCAGAGCGGACCTGGGCGGCGAGGGTGAGTTCCTGGGCGACGGTCATAGGAGGGATCGGGGGATGGCGGGGGCAGGGGAGATAGGAAGCATCGCGTCCCTGGGGTCTAGGCTTAGGTCCACTGGGCGATCGCGTCAGCTAGGGCTGACCGCAGGGATGCTAACGGCAGCTTATCCAACATTTCCATCGCAAAGGCATAGATCAGCAATCGCTGGGCCTGGGTGGCACTGATGCCACGACTTTGCAGATAGAAGATTTCATCGGCCTGGAGCTGGCTCACGGTGGCCCCGTGGGAACACTTAACGTTGTCCGCCACAATTTCAAGCTGGGGCTTGGTATCAACCCTGGCCTGATCAGACAGGAGTAGATTGCGGTTGAGCTGGCTGGCATTGGTGAGTTGGGCCGCCCGGGCCACCACAATGCGGCCGTTAAAGACACTATGGGCCCTGCCATCCACGATCGCCCTATGCACCTGCTCGACGGTGCCGTGGGGGTGACTGAGCGCTACCAAGCTGTGGGTATCGCTATGCTGGCGATTGGCGATCGCCGTCAGTCCGTATAGGCGGGTGGTAGTTTGCGCCCCAGTTTGGTAAATTTCCCAGTGGTGGCGGGCCAGTCTGGCTCCCAACCCAACGCTGGTGCCCCCATACTGGCTCTCTCGGCCCTGGGTAACTACGGTTTTGCCAATGTGGAAGGTGCCCATGCCCTCCCGTTGAATCCGACTATGGGTGATCTGGGCGTTGTCCCCCAGCCACAATTCCGTCACCCCATTGGTGCAGTGGGCCTCAGACCTCGCCCCCCAATAGTCTTCAACCAGGGTGAGAGCGCTGCCCGCCTCCGCCACCACCAAGGCGCGGGGTTGCACCAGGGCCGGAGTGGCCTGGGGCTGACTCAGGTAAATAATCTGTACCGGGGTTTCAACCACGACATGGCGAGGTAGCCACAGAACCACCGCATCCGCAAAGCCAACGGTGTTGAGGGCAGTGAACACTTCATGGCTGCCGCTAGCCTGACCCAGGTAGTCACCCCAGGACTGGGGTAAAAGGCCACGGTTCATGAGGTCACGCAGGCTACCGGCGATCGCACCCCCCGGCAACCCCTGCAACCGCGAGAGTTCTGGGCTAAAGCGACCGTTGACCACGACCAGTTGGGCACCCGCCGTTTCAGGCAGGCGCAGTGCGGCAATGGTGGATTCCGAAGCGGTGACCTCCTCGGCTCCCCCCAGGTCTAGGGCCAGCATGGCCGAGAGGTCGGTAAAGCGCCAGTCTTCCTGCCGGGTCGAAGGAAACGTCTGCTCCTTCAGCAGCGCCTCGGCCCGGTGACGC
This sequence comes from Leptolyngbyaceae cyanobacterium M65_K2018_010, assembly GCA_015295885.1. Taxonomy (GTDB): domain Bacteria; phylum Cyanobacteriota; class Cyanobacteriia; order Phormidesmidales; family Phormidesmidaceae; genus Nodosilinea. Next base: position 11,814 of record DVEE01000162.1, on the reverse strand, counting down.
AGGTCAGCCAGAGCCAAGTCCGCCGGCACTACCGCCTGGGCCGTTTGCACCAAGGCCTTGAGGTAGGCCTCCTGCGGGTCAAGGGAATGGGGTGAGACGGTCATCACATCGCGATCGGATAGGGAGTGTGCCATTAGGCCGTCACCTCCAGGCGATGCTCAGCCAAGAGCCACTCGTAGCCTCGGGATTCGAGTTCCTGGGCCAGTTCCCTATCGCCAGTGGTAATAATGCGCCCGTCAGCCATGACATGGACGTAGTCGGGCACGATGTAGTTCAGCAGGCGCTGGTAGTGGGTGATTAGCACCACAGCGTTGTCAGGGCGAGTGAGCTGGTTCACCCCATTCGCCACAGTCTTCAGGGCATCAATATCCAGGCCAGAGTCGGTTTCATCCAAGATTGCCAGGGTGGGCTCTAGCAGCGCCATTTGTAGGATTTCGTTGCGCTTTTTCTCGCCCCCAGAAAAGCCTTCGTTCACGCTGCGATCCAGGAAGGCCGCTTCCATTTTCACGATGTCTAGCTTTTCATCCAGCAGGTCGTCGAAGTCGAATACATCGATTTCCTCCTCCCCTCGGGCCTTGCGGTGGGCGTTGTAGGCGACCCGCAAAAAGTCGCGATTACTGACTCCCGGAATTTCCAGGGGATACTGAAAGGCCAGAAATATCCCCGCCGTCGCCCGCTCATGGGGCTCCAACTCCAGGATATTGTCACCCTTGAACAGGATTTCCCCCGCCGTCACCTCGTAGTCGGGGTGGCCCGCTAGGACCTTAGAGAAAGTGCTCTTGCCAGAACCATTCAAGCCCATAATGGCGTGAATTTCTCCAGCTCTCACCTCTAAGTTAAGCCCCTTCAGAATTTCGGTGCCATCCACCGTGGCATGAAGGTTGCGGACCGAAAGGATACTATCGCTACTCTCGTTAATCATGGTTTCGTTCTGAGATACCTGGGTGTGGGCTCAGCCCACTGTTCTTGAATTACTGCGTTTCCAGCCTCGGTTGCTAGGGAAGGTTACGGATAACGATTGACTTGATAGGCTGTTTTGAATTTTGAACTTTGAACTTTGAATTCAAAATCTCCCACCGCCTCCTTTCTAGCCCACCGTATTCTCCAACTTCAGAGCCAAGAGCTTATCGGCTTCAGCGGCAAATTCCATGGGCAGTTTGTTAAACACATCCCGACAGAAGCCGCTGATAATCATCGACACGGCATCCTCTGGAGAAATGCCCCGCTGGGCGAAGTAGAAGAGTTGGTCTTCGCCAATTTTGGAGGTCGAGGCTTCGTGCTCCACCTGGGCGGTGCTATTCTGCACCTGAATGTAGGGGAAGGTATTAGCGCTGGAGCTATCCCCAATCAGCATGGAATCACACTGGGAGTAGTTGCGTGCTCCTTCGGCCTTGGGGCCGATTTTCACTAGGCCCCGGTAGCTATTTTTAGACCGGGCGGCCGAAATCCCCTTAGAGACGATGGTGCTCTTAGTATTTTTGCCCACATGCACCATTTTGGTGCCCGTATCGGCCTGTTGCAGGTTATTGGTCAAGGCTACGGAGTAGAACTCGCCCACGGAGTTATCGCCCACCAACACGCAACTAGGATACTTCCAGGTAATGGCTGAGCCGGTCTCCACCTGGGTCCAAGAGATTTTGGAGTTTTTCCCCGCACACAGGCCCCGCTTGGTGACGAAGTTGTAGATCCCGCCTTTGCCATTTTCGTCCCCGGCAAACCAGTTTTGCACCGTGGAGTAGTTGATGGTGGCGTTATCCATGGCCACTAGCTCCACCACGGCGGCATGGAGTTGGTTGCTGTCGTACATGGGAGCGGTGCAGCCCTCCAGGTAGGTCACCGAACTACCGGCTTCAGCCACGATCAGGGTACGTTCGAACTGGCCCGACTCGCCATTGTTAATGCGGAAGTAGGTGGACAGATCCATCGGGCACTGGGTGTCCTTGGGAATATAGACAAAGGAGCCATCGCTGAATACCGCCGAATTTAGAGCGGCAAAGTAGTTGTCGCCGATGGGAACGACCGACCCCAGGTATTTTTCTACCAGCTCAGGGTGCTCCTGCAGAGCCTCGGAGATGGAGCAGAAGATCACTCCCACCTCGGCTAGCTTTTCCTTGAAGGTGGTAGCCACCGCAACGCTGTCAAAGATGGCGTCTCAAAGGTTTCTAGCAGGGTAGGATCGACCTCATCCAAGCTGCCCAGCTTCTTAGCCTTGGTTTTGGGGGCGGAGTAGTAGATGATGTGCTGGTAGTCGATGGGAGGGTAGCTCACGTTGGGCCAGACCGGCTCTTTCATGGTCAGCCACTTGCGGTAGGCCCGCAGCCGAAACTCCAGCATAAAGTCTGGTTCGTTTTTCTTGGCGGAAATCAGACGAACAATATCCTCATTCAGGCCACGGGGAATGACATCGGCCTCAATGTCAGTGGTGAACCCGTACTTATAGGGCTGGCTAACCAGCGACTGAACAGAAGCACTCATAGACTCGACTCTCTGGACTAGCAGTTAGGCAAAACCGGGACACCCAGGTGGGGGGCGAACTACTGATACTTATTGGTTTCAGCGCGAATCGTCTCGAAGGAAATTTCCTGCTGGTCGCCGGCAAAGGGGTTGTCGGGCGTTAAAAACAACATGCAGTGGCACTCCTTGCGCTCCTGCATGGGCACGCAGGGGCAGTTCCAATAGATGGTTTTCACCTCGGCCTCCTTGTCTTCATAGTGGCGACAGGGGCAGAGGGGCGAACCATAGTCATCCTTATGCTTAGCCAAGCCTTCCAGGACAACGGCGGTAACCCCTGGGTCAGCACAGAAGTAGGTGCCCGTGCGCTTGGCGTAGCTTTGAGCAAAGTTACGCATCAGCTCTAGGTTCTTATCCGAGGCTTGGGTGGTTTTGTTCTCAGTCATTACAAGCAAAGACTATGGCTACACAGCCCACTAATTCTATACAATTAAAGCAACATTTAAGTTGTCTAACTAATCTTAGACTACTTTGGCAACATCTTTGTTGTCAAAGTGGTGGATTATAGTGAAGTGGTTTTAAGACGTGAGCTAGGGTCAAAGCCATGACGTTTGTGCAGCAACCCTCCACCAAGGATGATATTTTGGTTTACCTGCTGAAGCAGGGGGAAGCCACAGCTCAAACGCTGGCGGAGCAGTTTGAGGTCAGTGCCCAGGCCATTCGTCGCCACCTGAAAGACCTGGAAACCGAAGGACTGATTGAGCATCGGGCGGTCCATGAAGGAATGGGACGGCCTAATCATCTGTATCAGCTGAGCGATAGGGGGCGCGATCGCTTCCCGGCCCAGTACGACGAGTTTGCCATTTCCCTGCTCGATACCCTGGCCGAAACCGTGGGAAAAGAGCAGGTGGGCACGATTTTGCGTAAGCAGTGGGAGCGCAAAGCCCTGGAATACCGTGACCAGGTAGGCACGGGCAGCGTGGCAGAGCGGGTAGCCCAGTTGGTTAAACTCCGCCAGGCCGAGGGCTATATGGCTGAATGGCATCTCGCTGAATCGGAGGCGGCTGATCATCCCCCCCGTTACATCATTACGGAATACAACTGCGCCATTTCCCAAATTGCCCAGTCCTTTCCCACCGTGTGCGGCCACGAGCTAGAGATGTTTGAGGTGGCCCTGCCCGATTGCCATGTCACCCGTACCCACTGGTTGGTCAACGGCGAGCACCGCTGCGGCTATTTAATTGAAGAAGCACACCCCAAGCCTGAGGCCAGCGATGTTTGATCAATCGGTACAGTTTCTAACGGAAGCGGAATCGGCAGAGGTGGACAAGGCGCTGCTCTCTTCCCCCGAGAAGTTCCTAGCTCGGTTGACCATCTCCACTGCCAAACTCCTCACCTTTATCTCGAAAGATTTAGATACCCCGATAGAATCCCTGACCCCGAGGCAGATCATTCAGTGGTTTGAGCAGGATGCTAAGGTGAAGCGCGAACAAGGGGTTAATGCTGCCGTATTGAAATGGCAGAGTGAGGAACTGGAGAACCTGTAGAATCCTCAACAAAATCCTGGGAACTTGCTGTCAAACCCCCAGGGCAAAGGTGGCAGCTATTGACCACCTTTGCCCATTATGGCGCAGTAATGTCAGCTCATGAGCTATAAAATGGGCATTGAAGGGGCGGTCTTTGTAGTCAGCCCAGGCCCGGTGAAAGGCGGCGGGTTTGAGGTCGCGAAAGCCAACGGTCATATGCGGAGTAAAGCTAAGCCGCCGGGCCCTAGGGTCGGTCATGCTGAAAGTCGTCCTAAAGGACTGCTGAAGTAAAGACTGGCAAGCGATCAGCGATGCTTCTGGCACCACATCGATGTAAATCACCCGAGGGGGAAAGGCTTTAAAGCCTGACAATCGGATAGGGATCGGAGTCTGAGCTTGGGCAAAGGTCTGTAAAAAACCTTGCAGCCTATCCAGCGCATCCAGGGGCCAATCGAAGGGCGGTAAGAGGGTAATGTGAGGTGGCGATTTGAGCGCTGCCTGACTGTGAAATCGCTGGCTAATGTCTTCTTTGATCGCGGTGACCTGGCTTTGGAGGTCGGCGGGCGGCAGTAGAGCGACAAAGAATTTAGCCCGGTCTGAGGCGAGGGAAGCCATTAGGTCAATCGGGATAGTTATGAATAGTCCTATTCTGGATCGATCAACCCTATGACGAGTCAGCAAGCTACTCGGGTTAAGCCCCCCCTTCGCCCGAGCGATCGCGTTAACCCTTCCTTAAAAGTGGCTTGATAGGGGGCAGAGGCCAATAGAATAGGCCAAACCCGAGCACCGGCTTTTGCTTTGCATAGCCTCCTGGATTTCTCCGAGGCATGCCTCGGAGATGGCCCCGTTGAACTATCGACCTCCCTAGCCCCTCAACATTGAGATACCTATGGTAGTAGCAACCCCTCCCCAAACTAAACCGCTCACCGACGAAGAACTGCGTAAAATGCATGCCTACTGGCGGGCCTGCAATTACCTTGCCGTAGGCATGATTTACCTGCGCGACAATCCCCTCTTGAGAGAGCCCCTCAAACCAGAGCATGTCAAGTATCGTCTGCTGGGCCACTGGGGTGCTTCGCCGGCCCTCAGCTTTACCTATATCCACTGCAACCGGCTAATCAAAAAGTACGACCTGGACATGATTTTCGTCGCGGGGCCTGGCCACGGTGCCCCCGGGGTGCTGGGGCCAGTTTATCTGGAAGGCACCTACTCCGAGATCTATCCCGACAAAAGCGAGGATCTCGAAGGGATGCAGCGCTTCTTCAAGCAGTTTTCCTTCCCCGGTCATATTGGCAGCCACGTCACCCCCGAAACCCCCGGGTCTATCCACGAGGGCGGTGAACTTGGCTACAGCATCTCCCATGCCTACGGAGCTGTGCTGGATAACCCTGACTTGATTGTCACCTGTGTAGCGGGTGATGGAGAGGCCGAAACCGGTCCTCTAGCTACATCCTGGCATTCTAACAAGTTCATCAACCCAGCTCGGGACGGTGCCGTACTGCCGATTCTGAACCTGAATGGTTACAAGATTGCCAACCCCACCATCCTGTCTCGGATTTCCCATGAAGAACTGGAAGCTCTGTTCCGGGGCTATGGCTATACTCCCTACTTCGTCGAGGGTAGCGACCCCGTGGAGATGCACCAGAAAATGGCGGCAGTCATGGAGGAGTGTGTTCTCAAAATAAAAGAAATTCAGCGGGAGGCCCGCATCAACGGCAACTTGGACCGGCCCCGCTGGCCCATGATTGTGCTGCGTACCCCCAAGGGCTGGACTGGGCCTAAAGATGTGGATGGGCACAAGGTAGAGGGTTTTTGGCGTGCCCACCAGGTGCCCATGGGTGGCATGCACAGCAACCCCGAGCATCTGCGCAGGCTGGAAGAGTGGATGCGCAGCTACGGGCCCGATGAGCTGTTTGACGAGAACGGCACCCTGATTCCAGAGCTGAAGGAATTGGCCCCCGTCGGCCACCGCCGCATGAGTGACAATTTGCATGCCAATGGCGGCATGTTGCGCAAGGCTCTGAAGATGCCTGACTTCCGGGACTATGCCATCGACGTACCCAAGCCCGGTAGCGTAGAGTTTGAAAACACCAAGGCACTGGGGATTTTCATGCGCGATATTATGCGCGACAACCCCACCAACTTCCGCCTCATGGGACCCGACGAAACCGCCTCCAACCGTCTAAACCCGGTCTACGAGGTCACGAAAAAGGTCTGGATGGCAGACTTTTTACCCGAGGACTTAGATGGTGGCGAGCTATCCCGCGATGGTCGGGTGATGGAAATGCTCAGCGAGCATACCCTCCAGGGCTGGCTAGAGGGCTACCTGCTCACCGGGCGCCATGGCTTCTTCCACACCTACGAGGCCTTTGCCCATGTGGTGAGTTCCATGTTTAACCAGCACGCCAAGTGGTTGGATATCTGCAAAAACCATGTGCCCTGGCGGCGATCCGTCTCTTCCCTCAACATCCTGCTGTCCTCCCTAGTCTGGCGCCAAGACCACAACGGCTTTAGCCACCAGGACCCTGGCTATGTGGATCTGGTTACCAACAAGAGCCCCGACGTAGTGCGGGTTTACTTCCCCCCCGACGCCAACTGTCTGCTGTCGGTGGCAGACCACTGCTTCCGCAGCGTGGATTACATCAACGTCATTGTCTCCGATAAGCAGATGCACCTGCAGTACCTCAACATGGACGAAGCTGTGAAGCACTGCACTAAGGGCATCGGCATCTGGGATTGGGCCAGCAATGACGACTGCGGCACCGAACCCGATATTCCCGACGTGGTGATGGCTTGCTGTGGCGACATCGTCACCAAAGAATCCCTGGCCGCCACCGCCATCCTGCGGGAGGAGTTCCCCTACCTGAAGGTGCGTTTTGTCAACGTGGTCGATTTGTTTACCCTAATGTCCGAAGGTGAGCACCCCCACGGGTTGAGCAATCGCGACTTCGACTCGTTGTTCACCCCCGATAAGCCGGTGATCTTCAACTTCCACGGCTACCCCTGGCTGATCCATAAGCTGGTGTACCGTCGCTCCAACCAGGAACGCATCCATGTACGTGGCTACAAGGAGCAGGGCAACATCAATACTCCCCTGGAACTGGCGATCAATAATGAGATCGACCGTTTCAATCTGGTCATCGACGTGATTGACCGGGTGCCCAAGCTGGGTTCGGCGGCGGCCCACGTGAAGGAAAAGATGAAGAATAAGATCATCGAATGCCTGAACTACGCCCATACCGAAGGTAAGGATCAGGATGAGATTACCCACTGGAAGTGGCCCTACTAGGTATCCTGTAGGGTTAGCTGGAGCCGTCTGCTCCCTAACCTGCCGAGATCAGTAGCCTCTCATAGTTAAACAACCAGCGACCTGAGACTTTCAGGTCGTTTTTTTTGCCATTTATATACCAAGTCCACCCTGAGAACAGCCAGACTTTTCGCTGCCACAGATTTGATAGTACCTCCGACGGTGACAACGGGTTGGCTGGCCCACAACGCCGCCACTGGCTCATGAGGAGCCGTCGGTTCCACGTCAATCCCAAGCAATGCAGCAGGCCGTCACCAGAGTTTGCAAGGGGGCTGGGCTCAGCTTGAGTAGATACCCTGGCTTGCCTTCTTGGGGTAGGAAACTACCAAGTAAAACGTAGCCCCTGATCCACCAAAAATGCTTGCAAAGAGGGCATTTGGCCAGTAACAACAATCTGGGCAGGGGTGAGGTCGTAGGGTTTGCCGTAGCGCAATAGCCACCCAGCCGTAGCGCCGGCAGCACCGCCGATGCTCCACTCGCCGTAATGCACCCGACTAACCCCATTGACAATGTGGCTGACGGCAATGCTCTTGCCACCAATCAGCACGTTATCGACCCCCTGGGGCACGATCGCCTCCAGGGGAATTTGCAAGGGCCGCACCACAAATTCCTTAATGCTAGCCCCCGCCGCTTCGTAGGTGGGGCGCCAGACCCGGTAACGGCAACCGTGAATATCAATGTCGTAGTGGGCGAGGGCTACCGCCGTAGGGCTAAAATCACGCCCGCCGGTCATATCTTCGCGGATGTCAAACTCGCCCGCCATAAAGCTATCCTGGCCGTAGGCGGGGCGGCCTAAAATGCGACGCCCTTCGCGAATGTAGGGCACTATACTGAGGCCAGACAGAGTGCCTAAAGGGGCATCTTCTCCCTTCAAAAAGGTTAGCGGGAGTTTGGCCGTGGCCTCCTTTTCGATCAGCCATTCGGCAAACATGAGAGCATGGATTTCCCCATACCTAAGGGATTCCGTAGACAGCCCCCCCAGCCAATTTTGTTTTTGCCCGCTCAGACGCAGATCCTCCTCGGTTAACACCAGCGGGGGATCCATAAAGTGCCAGTCGTTACCCTTATTCCAGTTAATCAGGGTCATTTCCCCGGGTCGGGTAATGTTGACCTGGTCTGCCCCCGGTTTGCGGCTGACAATACGACGATAGTTAAAGACACTACCGGCGTTAAAGAACTTAAATCCTTCTAGGTCAAACTCCCCCCGGTGTTCTTCCTTCGTAAAGGCCGGCTCAATTTTTTGCAGCTCTTTGAGGCTGCTGTTCCTATCGTTGAGGGTTGCCAACACAAAGGGGTAGGTGTAAGCCTGGGTACAGTCCGGGTTATCCTTCGGGGGAGCATTGACCTCACCGGTCCAGGCCTGGGCATCGGAGCCAATACGATGGGGGAAGTTTGCCCACCCCACCAACTCTCCTGTGTCGGTGGCATCAATCACGATCATGCGACGACCCGGTGGGGGCTGCAGGCGCAGGGGAATCTTGTTGTAGCGATCGCTATCGGACCAGCTGTACCATTCCTCTAATTCTTCGGAGAGACGACCTGTGGGTACATAGCCCGGATCCCTGGGAATCCGCCGCACCCCATAGACCGCCGTGATATTCCGGCCGCTGGCATCAAAGGCCGCCCCTTTGAAGGCTGTGGAGGTAGCCCAGCGACTTTGCGGAGCCCTTTGGGCTGCCTGGCGCAGCCACAGCTCCGAAGCCGTGGCCCCGGCCCTGGGAGTAAAGCAGAGCTCCCCTACCCAGCAACTGTTGATTTGGCCGACCAACAGCTGCCCCGGCAGACCAGTCCACTTCGGTAGATAAACCGGCTGACGTTGAATGAGATCCTTAAAGGCTTCCCAACTGGGGGAAAAATTGCGTCGCCAGCGCATGGCCCGCGACTCGTCGATCGCCGACACCCCCTGGGAGCTAATCTGCCCCCCCAGCCAGGGGGTCAACTCGATGACACAGGTCGTCGCACCGGTTTTCATCGCCTGGGCGGCGGCGGCCACGCCGCCCAGGGTGCCACCAATGACGACAACTTCACAGTCCCAAACCTCCTCCGCCAGGGGCAGGGGATTCAAAATGGGCCGCCCATTGGCCGTTTGAATCTGCCGCAATCCAGAAGCCACCTCAGCCCGGTTGACCACCTGACCCACCGGCCGCTGGGCCATCACCAGGGGCTGTCGCCAATACCCACTCACGGTTCGAAAAGCCGTCAGCAGCAAGTTACTGCCTAGCAGGGCCCCCATTAGCACCAGGGAAAGACGGGTAAACCGCCGTCGTTTTTGTCTACGTTTGAGGGGCAGCGAGCGATAGCGACGATGCTCTACCATGGATAGGGCTTCAGGGAACGGGTTGTTTCGTCTGTGAGTGTAACAACGAAATCGCTAAGCGGTTCACCCAAGTTGCCCCCGATCCCTACCGCTGTGTCGTAACCTGAGTACCACCGGATCTGGCTGCCTGGCCTGCTGAGACCGTCATCCCCAGGTGATGGGCTAGAAAGGCCCACTTATCGGCGGCTTCCTCGATGATTTTGGCGGTGGGCTTACCGGCCCCATGGCCCGCTTGGGTTTCAATCCGAATCAGAACCGGGGCCTCCCCCCCCTGGGCCGCCTGGAGAGCAGCGGCAAACTTAAAGCTGTGGGCGGGCACCACCCGATCGTCGTGGTCAGCGGTGGTAATGAGAGTAGCCGGGTAAGCCGTGCCCGGTTTGAGATTATGAAGGGGTGAATAGGCCAAGAGAGCCTTAAATTCCGCCTCATTTTGTGGCGATCCATAGTCTGACTCCCAGGCCCAACCAATGGTGAACTGGTTAAACCGCAACATATCCATGACGCCAACGGCGGGCGAACAGATCGGGGCGTTGGGTGAGGCAGGCCCCCACCAGCAGGCCGCCATTACTCCCCCCCATGATGCCCAGCCTTTGCGGACAGGTGTAGCCCTGGGCCACCAACCACTCAGCGGCGGCGATAAAGTCATCAAAGACAGTTTGCTTCTTTAACTTAATGCCGGCCTGGTGCCAGGTTTCGCCGTACTCACCGCCCCCGCGCAGGTTAGCAACGGCGTATACACCGCCCATTTCCATCCATACCAGGTTACTCACCGAAAAGGCCGGGGTCAGGGAAACGTTAAAGCCCCCATAGCCGTAGAGCAGGGTGGGATTTTGTCCGTTTAGGTCCAGGCCCCGCCGGTGGGTGATAAACATGGGGATGGCCGTGCCATCACGGCTGGGGTAAAAAACCTGGGTGGTCTGGTAGTGATCGGGGTCAAAATCGACCTGGGCAGCTCGGTAGAGGGTGCTTTCGCCGGTGACCAGGTCATAGCGATAGATGGTGTTCGGTACCGTAAAGCTGGTAAAGCTATAGAAGGTTTCCCGATCCTCCCGCCGACCATCGAAGCCACCGACGGAACCAATCCCGGGTAGATCCACCTGGCGCAGAAAAGTGCCGTCGAGGCCGTAGATACGGATGTGACTGTAGGCATCCTTCAGGTAGTCGGCCACAAATTGCTGGTTAATCAGGCTGATGCCTTCCAGGGTATCGTCGCTTTCGGGAATGACCTCCTGCCAGTGGTCCCGACCACTGCGGCTAAGGTCGATGCCAATTAGGCGTCCTCTGGGGGCTTCTAGGTCGGTGCGAAACCAAAATAAAGAACCGTCATTATCCACAAAGCTATAGTTCGCCTCAAAGGTGGCGATCAGCTCCACCACCGGGCTGGCCGGCTCCTGAAGATCCTTGTAAAAAATCAAGTTGTTAGGGTCCGTGCCCCGCCAAACGGAAATGATCAGGTAGCGGCCATCCTCGGTGACATCGCCGCTAAAACCCCATTCCTTTTGATCGGGGCGTTCGTAGATCAGCACATCCTCGCTTTGGGGGGTGCCCAGGCGATGGTAGTAGAGCTTCTGATAGTAGTTGACGGCCTCTAGCTTGGTGGTTTCCTGCGGTTCATCGTAGCGGCTGTAGAAAAACCCCTGGTGGTCATGGGTCCAGGCCGCTCCGGAAAATTTCACCCACTTCAATACATCATCGGTATCCCTGCCGGTTTCAATGTGCCGCACATGCCACTCGACCCAGTCCGACCCCGCTGTGGACAGGCCATAGGCCAGGTAGGCGCCATTTTCACTAATCGCCAGGCCACTGAGGGCCACCGTGCCGTCCTCGGAGAGGGTATTGGGGTCGAGTAATACCCTCGGTTCGGCCTCTAGGCTAGGCAGGGTGTAGAGGACACTCTGATTCTGCAGGCCGTCGTTTTTAAGGTAAAAATATCGACCGCCTCGCTTAAAGGGAGTACTATAGCGCTCGTAGTTCCATAGCTGGGTCAGGCGCTGGGTGATCCAGGCTCGCCCTGGCAATTGCTCCAAATAGGCAAAGGTGATCTGATTTTGGGCCTCAATCCAGGCTTGGGTGGCCTCTGATTGGGGGTCCTCGAGCCAGCGGTAGGGATCGGCCACGGGGACGCCGTGGTAAACATCAACCTGTTCCTGGCGAGCCGTGGTTGGGTAGGCAAGGGGGAGAGACACCATAACAAAACGCAGAGGCAAGGCGCG
>DVEE01000301.1 GCA_015295885.1 Leptolyngbyaceae cyanobacterium M65_K2018_010 | reverse complement strand
AGCCTTGAGTGGCCAGCAGGATGCCCAGTTGCAGCAGGCGATCGTAGGTTTTTTGGGTCATTTCGGGGCTATAGAGGCTTGGCTCCCCCCGTTGACCGAGGGGAATTCCGGCCAGGTGTTTGCGCACCGCATCGGAGCGCAGGTGAATCGCCCCGGTTTGGCGAGCCAGCTCCCGGGCGGTGGTGGATTTCCCCGAGCCCGACAACCCGGCCATCAAATAAAGGCGACCAGTCTTGGGTTGCAGCACGGACCAGGCCAATCGATAGTAGCGGGCGGCGGTTTCGCTGGCCTGCTGCTTAGTGGCGGCGTCTACGGCGGGGTCGTTCAGCAAAAAGGAGGTCACCTTGGCCCGCACGTAGGCCTGGCGGCTAATGTAAAGCGGCAGCAGGGGCAACCCTTCCCAATCGCCGGTTTGTTCGACGTAGTGGTTGAGAAAGGCCGTGGCCAGAACCTCGCAGCCCTTGGCCAGCAGATCCATGACCACGAACCCGACGTCGTACATCACATCGACGTAGCGAAAGGGCTCGTTGAACTCGATGCAGTCAAATAGGTAAAGCTGGTTTTGCCAGTAGCAAATGTTGTTCAGGTGCAAATCGCCGTGGCAAGCCCGAATCCAGCCTTGGTCGACCCGCCGCTGAAACAACTCGCCTTGGGTGGCAAAGAAGGCGTCGGTATAGGCTTTGGTTTCGTCAAACTGGGCCTGGGTTTGGGGGCCACCTATGTAGCCCACGGTTTGGTCGTAGTTTTCGTCAAAGGCCTGGCGAATCTGGCTGACGGTACCAAAGGTGCGAATATAGTCGTTGGTTTCGGCCTTGAGATGAAAATCGGCCACGGCTTCAGCCAGTTCCCGAATCAGGTCTTCGGTGAGTTCTCCCCGCTCGTAGAGGGCGCTGAGCAGCGTATCCTGGGGAAACTGCACCATCTTGACGGCGTACTCCACCGGATTGTCACCACCCAGGTGATAGGTGTCGCCGGTTTGCCCCAAGCCTACCACCTCCAGGTACAAGGGGGCCGCCGTCCGTTGATTGAGACGCAGTTCTTCCTGGCAAAAATGGTGGCGTTTCTCTAGGGTGGAATAGTCCAGGAAGCCAAAGTTCACCGGCTTTTTGACCTTGTAGGCATAGTCTCCCGTCAGCAGTACGTAGGATACATGGGTTTGCATCAGCCGAATCGGTTCCACCACCGGGTGGGGGTAGAACCCAGGCTGGCACATTTGCTGAATCAGGGCTGGGAGAGTGGGGTCAGTCATCGTTTTAAATAAGCCTTGTGATTAAATAAGCCTTCTGAGATAAGCGGTTGTATTCTGCCCGTGGGGCCAGTAACTCCATGAATTCCACCACGGGAGCTGGATTTGACTAGCCCCCAGGGATAGCAGGATAAGCATAAACCGCTTCATTGTAACTGGGCGGTGAGGTGTGATCGGGGCAGCATCGACAGCCTTACCAGGTCTTTAATAAAGGCTAGGGTCGGTGGGTAATAGCTGTGGTGCGTTACGGTCTAGCGGTGAATTTTGCCGCACCCCAAGGGTTAACCAGGGCCGGGAACATACCCTACGGGAGGGAGGAGCGCAAGGCAAGGCCGAGGAAGCCGCGCCGGTTCGAGACCCAGTAAAGTGCGGACTGCAGCAGCGACGGAGGCAGATAGCCCTCTGCGAGGGCTTTTCCCTCGGGTGGGGTGGTGGGGTTGGTCATGTAGTCGCGCAGCCAGTCACAGCTAGTCGCCATTAAGGCATCGAGATTGAGGTTCCAGAGAATGGCTTGGCCGTCGTCACCCGCCGAGGTCGGGGGTTGGCCATCGGCACTGAAACTCACGCTCCAGACCATCCAACGATGGCCTTCGAGGCAGGGGACGGTGATACCTTCGTTATACTGTCAATAACGTTAAGTAAATCGCTGACAGCCATGTATGAAGTCGTGCTGGCTCTTCCCGAGGAGACGGCTGATGCTCTATCTCTCTCCCTAGAGGCGATGGGAGCAGAGGTTAGACTGGCCGCAGCAGTGAAGCTATTTGAGTTGGGGCGCTTATCTTCGGGAGCGGCGGCGAGTTTGGCTGGCATACCCCGAACATTATTCTTGGCGAAGCTGGGTGACTATGGCGTCAATACCTTTGAGTTAGACGAAGCGGCTTTGATAGACGATCTCACTAATGCCTGAGGTTATAGCCGACACGTCGGTCATTCAGTACCTATACCAGTGTGATTGTTTTTTTGTGTTACCTGCACTGTATGAAGCGGTGACTATTCCCTCAGGGGTTGCAGATGAGCTGGAGAAGGGACGAGAGATCGGCGTTGTGCTGCCCAAGCTGGCAAATTATAGCTGGCTTCAGGTTTTGCGAACCCAACCCCAAAGCCTGGTACCGCAGATTGCAGGCTTAGGCCAGGGGGAACGGGAGGTTATCTCTGTAGCGGTCAGCAGCCCAAAAGCCTTAGCGCTGTTGGATGATGGGTTAGCACGGCAGTATGCCAAGAGCATTGGTGTGAGCGTGACAGGCACGTTGGGGATATTGCTCAGGGCTAAGCGATCGCAGCTAATCGACAAGGTTGCCCCAGTCATGGATCGATTGAACCAATTGGGTTTTCGAGCCAGCGATACCACCCAGTTGGCGGTGCTCAAGTTGGCAGAGGAAGCAGCCCAGTAGAAGATTAAGGAGCCGGGGGCATTGCCGGGTTGGTTGGCGACCGATCGCACCCATCCACCGCTCGGCTGAGCTCGCGCCGAAGCCCATCTACTCCCCCAGGGCCGCACCCTACGGGAGGATGGTGCCAAAGGCCTGGCCCAAAAAGCCGCGCAGGTTAGCGACCCACTGCACCGGCCTCGGCACTGCCGAGTTCATGGATTGGAAGGGCAAGTACCCTTTACATAGGGCTTTTTCATCAGGGGGTGTAGCGGGGTTGGCCATGTAGTCTCGCAACCAGTCACAGCTTTTGGCCATCAGGTTACCAAGATTGAGATCCCAAAGATAAATAGAACCATTTGAGCCAGCGGCAGCTAAAGCAAGACCATTCGGCGCAAAACTCACACTAAGAAAACCAGCTGAGTCAGCTGACAATGTTTGCAACATTTGACCATTCAAGTCCCATATCTTTACCGTTCCATCCGCACTAGCACTAACGACAGTCTGACCATCTGTGCCAAAATTCACCCCATAAATAGCAGCTGAATGCCCAAAAAAAGTTCGCAACTCTTGACCGCTGTTATCCCATAATCTTACCGTTCCATCTGAACTTGCAGTCGCTAAGAGCTGACTATCTGGAGAAAATGCTATGTCCCAAACAACACCTGAATGGCCACTTAGGGTTTGAAGTTCTTGACCAGATTGACTCCAAATCTTCGCTGTACCGTCAGCACTCGTTGAAACAATGATTTCTCTGTTTAAATCTGGTGAAAATTCTACATTAACTACAGAATTCAAATGACCTGCTAGAGAGTTAATTTCTCGACCGTTTTTATCCCACAGTTTTATTGTGCGGTCAAAACCAGCTGACGCAATCACCTCTCCACTAGGTGAAAATTCAACCGCCCATACTGGCCCTGAATGTCCCTCTAGAACCTGCAACTCAAGACCACTACTTGTATCCCATAACCTTATCGTGCCATCAAAACTACCTGAAACCAAAACCTGACCATCTCGGGAGAAATCTACGCTCGATACATTCCCTGAATGACCTTTTAAGGTTTGGGGTTCGCGACCATAAGACCACAACTTTACTGTCCCATCAGAATTTGCCGAAGCCAAAGCTTTTCCATCTTGAGAGAAAGCAAGATCTCTAACAGGATTTGAATCGCTATCACTGACTAGAGATATAGGCTCACGCCCACCAATGCTCCATAGCTTTACTGTACCATCCGCACTTCCTGAGATAAGCACTTTTCCTTCTCTAAAAAATCCCACACTGTACACAGTACCAGAGTGACCAGAGAGAGTTTGCAATTCATTTCCATTTGCATCCCACAGTTTTATCTTGCCCTTGTCATCACTAGAAGCTATTTTTGTTCCATCGGGAGAAAAAACGGCACTATTTACAGAGCCATTATGGCCATAAAATGTCCGTAATTCACGACCATTTTTGTCCCATAACTTCAAGGTTTCATCCCAACTAGCAGTAACCAAAATCTGGCTATCTGGCGAAAAAACAACGCTTGAGATAGTACCTTTATGACCCTGAAGAGTTTGGATTTCTCGACCGCTTAGATCCCACAATTTCGCAGTGTGATCAGAACTAGCACTGGCAATCATCTGGCCATCCGGGCTAAAAATTACACTCCAGACCGGGTCCGAATGACCTTTCAGAGTTTGTAATTCCCGACCTCTTCGGTCCCACAGCTTTACCGTACCATCGGCGCTAGCGGTGGCCAACATTTGACCATCTGGCGAAAAACTCACCCCGGTTACCCCAGCGGTATGACCTTGAAAGGTTTGCAGTTCCTGGCCGCTGAGGTTCCACAGCTTCACCGTGCCATCGACGCTGGCGCTAGCTAACATTTGACCATCGGTTGAAAAACTCAAGCTATTGATCCCAGCGGTATGACCTCGCAAAGTTTGCAGTTCTCGACCATTTTTTTCCCAGAGCTTGACAGTACCATCTGCACTAGCACTAGCCAGGATTCTCCCATCAGGAGAAAGACTTACACTATTGACACTGTTAGTATGACCTCTGAAAGTATTCTTCTCTTGAAATCCCTCTTGAAAAAGGGCCTTACTTAACACGGAAACTGATTGTAAGCGATTAGCTGGGATTAGCTCACTTCCTTGTTGAGTTTCTTTGATTTCTTGGCCTAGCTCCATGGCTACTAGCAAGGCTTTAAAGGTAAGACCAGATGCTAGCAGGTTTTCAACGGTCAACGCTTTGGCTTGCACCGCGGCATTCAGCGCTTGAATGGCGGCTTTCCTTCTCTCCTCTTGTGCTGTCAAAGTCTGCTTTTTAGCCCACTCTGCCTGTCGATTAGCTTCAGCCTCACCCAGTTCGGCCCTGCGCAGGGCTTCTACTGCTCGCTGACGTTGCTCGGTTTCGGCTTCACGGGCAGTTTCTGCTGCAATTTGCTGTTCTTGGGCTTCGGCTTTAGCTGCTTCGGCTTCCCTGGCACGCTGCAGGGCAATGCCTCTTTGCTGATCTGCCTCTTGTTTTAAGTCTTCAGCAGCCTCCCGCTGTTGACTTGCGATAGCTCTTTGTTCTTCTGCATCTTGCTCTCGCTGAAGCGCAATTTGAGCCTGGTTTTTTGCCTCCTGCTGCTGGTTAAAGGCGTAGACGGCTGCTCCCCCAGTCAACAGCGATAGCCCCCCCAGCAACGCTAAAAAGGTTCTCAGGCGATTGACTTCGCGCTTCCTCGATCTTTCCTTCTCTGCTTCTTCAGCTTCCCTAGCCTTAGCGCTAGCCTCTAAAAACGTCACCGCTTCATCAAAGTTAGGAGAATAGCGTTCAGCCCATGCTTTATTGGGCTGCTGTTCTTCCAGCCAGGCCAGACCGTTGACCAATTCTGCCCCGCGCCAGTATTCGGCTCTGCCCCGAGCATGCAACTCTGCAGTCTCCGCCAGACGCTTATAAATCTGGGCCGCTTGGGCCTCTTCCTCAACCCAACCTTTCAACCGCTGCCAGTTGCGCATCAAGCTTTCGTGGGAGATGTCGATCACCGTGTCGCCACGCAGGGACACCCCAGCGGGGGGCATCAAAAACGATCGCCGCGGAGCCCTAAATTCCTCAATTACCGCCACCACTTCTGCTAAGCCAGCATCGGCGACATTACACACTTCCTCTAATTGAGTGGGACGACGGATTTCTCGGTTGTCGGCTCCCAGATCAGTCAGGCAGCGAAACAGAATTTCGGCAATAGTTTTGGAGCGATCATCCCGCAGCCCTTCGTAAATTTGATCCGCATGGCGCGACAGGGCCTCGGCCATACCGCCGATCGCCTCATAGTGGGGAATATCAATAGCGTTCTGAGGGGTGTTTTGATCTTCCCAGTGGTCCCAGGTGCGCATCAGGGCGTGCTGCAAAATCGGCAACTGGTCGGGGTTGTCGCCGGTATCATTGAGCAATCGGTTCACCAGGCGGGGAGTAATGGTGCCCCCGCCCACTGCCACTGGCCCCTCGATCGCACTTCGCAACTGCTCTCGGGTCAGCCGCGGAATCAGGTATTGGCTATCGTTCAGCGTCTCGGGCAGGTCGCGAAACTGGGCACAATCGCCGAGAAAATCTGATCGCATGGTCAGCACCACAAAGATCGGCACCTGCTGCTGGCCCACCGCCCCCAGCAACAGCTTCACAAAGGCAGCCGCTTCATCCTCGGCCTCAAGATTCCGGTTTGACTGCTGGGCCTGCTCCTTAAAGCGAAACAGTTCCTCAAACTGATCCACGACCACCAGCAGGTTTTCGTAGGGTTCCATACGAGCCTGCTGGGTCACTTCTACCAGACCCAGGGCACCCCGCCGCAGGGTACTTTCCGTCAGCGCCGTACGAATGATGGCGTCGTCGCTGGCAGGGTCTACGCCGAAAACATCGGGAGCATTCAGGGCGGCGGCCAGGTTCGCCATAGGGGCGCTGCCGGGTCGAAGCATGGCCACCCGCCATCCGGAACTGGCATTGGGCAAAAAGCCGCTGTAAAGGGAGGGCAGCAATCCCGCCCGCACCAGGGAAGACTTACCACTGCCAGAAGTGCCCACCACCGCCAGAAATCGGGTGCGATGGAGGCGGCGCAACAGTTCATCGGCTTGGCCCTCGCGGCCAAAGAACAGATGCTCTTCATCCAGCTCAAACGGCCGCAAACCCGGAAAAGGATTGGTTCTAGGGGGAGATTGCACCATAATCTTGGCCCTCTCACGCCAATTGCTCAAGAAAAGTATTTAACAAGTCAGGCTGAAACCCGCCAAAGCCTTCAATAATCGGCACATCGGGGTCAGTGAACCGTTGCTTATTGGGGTCAGCCAGGTAAATGGCCTTGGCCCGCAAAGGTTTAGGCCGACCGTAGAGGGTTTTCTTGAGCGCCAGCAGTCGTCGCTTCAGCCACAGACCACTGGCTTGACCATAATAAATCAGCACCGCCTCGCACTGCTTCAGCAAGGTTTCGGAACGGGATAGGCTGCCGTCTTCGTAGTCGGGCAAAATAACGTGAAAGTGTTGCTCTAACCAATCATAGAGAGGTTCTATGGCTGGAGTTTCTAAATCCCGTTCGTCGCAGTCCAGGTAGACCTGCACCGTACCATCCAGGGGCAAGTCTGGAGGTGTCGCTAGGGGCTGGGTCAGGCGCTCATGGATAATATCCTTCAGGGTTTCCAGGTTGGTGCTGAGAAAGTCTGGTTCATTTTGCAGCGTCTGCATGAACTCATCTAGGGCTAAGTCCCCGATGCCGGGGGGCATCCAGAGAAGGCGAGAAAACCCCACTTTTTCCTGGCAGTATTGGCTGGCCAATTCGATCTGGTCGCGGGTACGAATGACCTTGTTGAGTCGAGAAACTTGCTCCAGGGTCATGGTCTGGGCCGGGCCGGGGTTAACGGCGTAAGGGCTGAGCAGATGCACCGAAAGGTCTGCCTGGGCTAGGTTCTGGCAAACGGCCTGCTCAAAGGCGGGGGGATCGGGCAGAGGTTCGTCGGGCAAAACCTGATGGCCCGCTTGCACTAGCTCGCGCAGGATTTTTTCACGCTCGACGCTGAGATCAGGGGTGGTCTCAGCCAGGTAGATCACTTTGCCCTGGCCTTGGGTCGAGGGCAGCGGGGAAAAATTACTGGCTGGCCCTCCCTCGGGCAGGGCCTCCAAAATTTCCAGGGTTTGATGAATGTCGTAGGCCAGATCATTGAGCTTGTTCCAAAACTTGCGCTCGGCCTCGGGGCCATAGAGGCGGTTATACTCTCGAGGACGACCAGCATCATCAAAATCAAAGAACTCATAGCCCAGCAGGCGATTCAGTTCGCGGGGGTGCTTTTCGGGTGGCAGGTAGGTTTTAATGACCTTGAAAATTCGAGTTTTGTCACCAATCTTGACACCACCCCTGGCCTCGGCCGCCTGGAAGAAGTGTTCCAGTTCCCGCAGGCACCATGCTGACTTGACATAGCGGGGCGACAGAATCGACACCAATAGAGCTAGGTTGGGAAACTGCTCCAGAATCGTGTCGCTAAAGTCATCGTTGCCTTGGAGTTTTTGGTCGCGCCAGATATCTGGTTTTTCCCCCCGCAACTGCGCCAGCCGAATTTCTAAGCCCCGATGAAAGGTGGAAACCCAGCCTTCCTGATCCTCCGTGGGGGCCTGATTATCAATGTGAGCGTAGCTGATAAACAGGTCGCGATTGAACTTCATCTATAGCAATTCAAGATAAATGGCTGGGAAGTCACCTTGGCCCTGCTCCATAGCTACATCATCCTGCTTAAAAGATCCGAAAAAACAAGGAATCTTTGAAGACTATTCTGAAACTCAAGGACCATCTTTAAAGACTCTTCCTGCCAGGGCAGCGGATCTATGGGGCGCATCCATAGGCTGGGGAAGAGCCCCGATCCATAGCATTAGCCCTTTGGGCAACGCGGTTATAACCCCGAAGTCCACTGCTGCAGACGGATGAATCGAAAAAAAGACTGTGTAATTTCTCCAACTCAAGGGGGATCTTGAGCTGTATCTATCAGAGTACGAACGTTCTCCAGAGCGGTTTCACCATGAACGCAACGACAGCCTTTATTGCAAG
This sequence comes from Leptolyngbyaceae cyanobacterium M65_K2018_010, assembly GCA_015295885.1. Taxonomy (GTDB): domain Bacteria; phylum Cyanobacteriota; class Cyanobacteriia; order Phormidesmidales; family Phormidesmidaceae; genus Nodosilinea. Next base: position 5,596 of record DVEE01000301.1, on the reverse strand, counting down.
CTCGCCCTTAAGGCCTGTCGATAGGCTTTGACAGCCTGGGTTTGGCTGGTGCTATTGACCTAGCGAGCCAGAAGAACCATGTCGAGTTGTGGCAAGAGCTGACTGGTCTCCAGGGAGACGTAGCCTTCATCCGCGTCCATTAGCCCATAGAGGCTGAACTGCTGATTTTGCCAAAACCAGACCTCTTGAAGTCCCAAACCAGCATAGACCTTGAGCTTGTTGATCCTGCCGCCAAATGACCTCCGACAACAGCAGAACTGGGATAATAGAGGACTCGTTCCTAGAACCCCGTTGGAATCGTTATTCTAGAAAGGCTAATACTCTGAGGCGGGAATAGTCGAACCAACTGTTCATTAACTTGGAAATCCTGGTGTAATCTGGGATTCCCGTTCTGCCTTCTTACTTCTGCCTTTCGGTACTCATCCCCCCCGATCAATGGATTCCTCCCTTCCACCGATTCACGTCATTGGCGGCGGTCTGGCCGGCACTGAAGCCACCTGGCAGATCGCCCAGGCCGGAGTGCCGGTGGTGCTCCACGAAATGCGCCCCCAAAAGCAATCGCCGGCCCACCACAGCGAGGACGTGGCAGAGCTGGTGTGTAGTAATTCCTTTGGAGCCCAGGCCAGCGATCGCGCCTCTGGTCTACTCCATGAAGAACTGCGGCGGCTCGGTTCCCTGGTCATAGGTAAGGCCGACCAGCACCAGGTACCGGCGGGTGGAGCCTTGGCCGTGGACCGGGGCCGGTTTAGCCGTGACCTGACCGCAACCCTGGAAGCCCATCCCCTGATTGAGCTACGCCGCCAAGAGGTCGCCCGCATTCCGGCGGATGGGGTGGTGGTGCTGACCACCGGCCCCCTCACCAGCGAGGCCCTGGCCGCCGACCTGCAGCGGTTCACCGGCCAAGCTTACCTGAGCTTCTTTGACGCCGCCAGCCCGATTGTGGTGGGGGAAACGATTGATCGCACCGTGGCCTTTATGGCCTCTCGCTACGACCAGGGAGAGGCGGCCTACCTCAACTGCCCCATGAACCGGGATCAGTACCTGCGGTTTTGGACGGCCCTGTGCCAGGCCGAGCAGGCGGAACTCAAAGACTTTGAGCAGGAAACCGCCAAGTTTTTTGAAGCCTGCCTACCGATCGAGGAAATGGCCCGTCGCGGTGAAGACACCATGCGCTACGGCCCCCTCAAGCCGGTGGGGCTGTTTGATGCTCGCCTGGGGGATTTCAAAGATCCTGCCAACCGGGATAAAAAGCCCTATGCCGTGGTGCAGTTGCGCCAGGAAGACCGCCAGGGTGAGCTTTGGAATATGGTGGGCTTTCAAACTAACCTGCGCTGGGGCGAGCAAAAGCGAGTATTTCGCCTTATTCCTGGGTTAGACAAGGCCGAGTTTGTGCGGATGGGAGTGATGCATCGCAATACCTTTATCAACTCCCCAGAATTACTGCATAGCACCTTGCAATTCAAAGCACGGTCCACTCTGCTGGCGGCGGGGCAACTGGTGGGTACCGAGGGCTACACGGCGGCGGTGGCTGGCGGATGGTTGGCGGGCACCAATGCAGCTCGCCTAGCCTGGGGGCGTCCGCCCCTGGCTCTGCCGGTGACGACCATGATGGGCGCCCTGGTTGACTTTATTAGCGCAGCGGAACCGAAACACTTCCAACCCATGCCCCCCAACTTTGGCATTTTGCCCGCCCTACCGACCAAGCTTCGCAATAAGCGGGAGCGTTACGGGCAGTATCGCGATCGCAGCCTCGCCGATCTGCAAACCTGGGCCAGGGACCAGGGACTCATCCTTGCCCCTGGTTCTCTAGGGGCTATCGCCTGACTGGATACATTCGGGGAACCTCAATTTAACCCGAATCTCCAACGCCGAGGGTGCGGCCTCCAGGAGCGGTCGCCCTGGAGCCAACGGCAGGATGCCCCCAGGACTTCCCTCAGCCTGCACCGGATCCTATCTGGCTGATCAAAACGCCCTGGCAACTCGGAACTATAATTAAGGCAAGGTTATATAAAAGGTTAATAAAGCATTAAGGGGACGGTTGATGGCTGATTCTGATTTCTCCCCCGATCGCCAGGAATTAGATCGGTTTCTCTACCCCCGCAGTCGTTACTACGGGGACTTTTCGCCACAAAATCTCACCTTCAACGCCAATCTTCAGGATTTCGCCCAACGGGTGAGCTATATCTCCGGCTTGCAAACCGGGGGCAAGCTGTCCTGCGAAGATGCCTACGAGAAAATTAAGGTGCTGTACCAGCAACTCAAGCAGAGTAAGAAGAACCTGGGAATCTAAGGGTTTCCCACGGGGCCTGGCTGCCCTGATCGGATCTTCAGCCCCTGGGCGGTTCAGGGCAAGCTAACGATGAGTTGCTGGTAGGCCGTTGAGTCCAGCCCGGCGGTCGCTTCCAGGGTTTGTTCTGTCGCCAACAGGTACTCCAACTGCTCAATCCGCCGATAGGGATTCGGATGGGTACTGATGAAACCGGGTTTTTCAAGCACCCCATTGTCGGCAATGCGTTGCAGCAAGGTCACCAGGGCGAATTGACTATAGCCCGCTCGGCCCAAAATACCAAAGGCGATCGCATCGGCGGTGTATTCGCTGGCGTGGCCGTTGGAGAGCGATCGCAGATCCCCGGCCATGGCCACCAACCGTTGCTGCCGGCGATCGGCTTGCAGAGTTAAATCTTGCACCGTGAGCTGAAGCCAGAGCTGGTTCAAGCCATCTCGCTCTTCCAGATGGCCTAGCTCGTGGGCTAACACCCCCGCCAGTTCAGCCTCGTTGTCAATCCGCTTTAACAGTCCCGTGTTGAGGTAAACATAGCCGCCTAGGGTGGCGAAGGCATTAACGTTTTCGTCATCCACAATTTGAACGGTATAAAGACGTTCAGGATAGGTGCTGACCGCGACTAGACTCTGAAGCACCCGGTTAACAAAGACATCTAGGGCAGGATCATGACCAACGTAGGGCAGCAAGCCCTCCTGCTTGAAGCGGGCATCAATGGCTCGGCCCAGGGATTTTTCATCGGCCCAGGACAGGTTGGCAATCTGGTGGGCTTGCAACCTATCCAGGGAAAACAACCGTGGTATCTGCGCCGGGGACCGGGCTGGCCAAAGCAGCCCTACCGCCAACCCCAGAACCAGGGCCAGCCCCAGAGACCAGAATCGCTTCAACCGGCACCTGAACCGCATCGAGATGAATGAATGAGTGAAATAGCTGTTTCTAGTATGACTAGCTTTGCCGATTGTTGCCCGCCAGCAGGGCTTTCGCCCCCTCGGGAAGCAGCACCGCAGGCCTTAGGATGAACCAGAGGCTGACCCAGCCAGGGATTCATCCATCTACAAGGGTCTCAGGAGATTGCTAGGAATGGGTTTCCCCTCTGCCTAGCCTGGGCAATCTGCCGCTGGGCAGGCAAGCTTTGCCCAGCCTACAGGGGTAGATTGTGATCCAGAAATCGCCTCACCAAGCGGCTCACCGCTATAACCGGGGGCCAGGCTCGCCGAAAATTTTCCACAAATGGGGTTTAGATGTTGATACTGGTAGAAGACCTCTTAGCAATGACCCACCGGCCAGCTCCATGTTTAGACCGTTCCCCTCTCACCCGTGGTTAGTTGGGCATCTGGTTTTGGGAGTCTTGTTAACCTGCTGCATTAACCGACCAGAAACCCTGGCTAACGCTGAACCCACCGCGGGCGATCGCAACAGCCCCCCACTTGGATTGTTTTCTGGACGCCCGACCTTCTCCCAGCCGGTGTTTGCCGGTGATGAAATTTGGGATCGGGCGGTAGGAGAGGCGACCCAGGCCGCCCAACTGGCTGCCACTGCCGCCTCTGCCGCCGAGTGGAATCGGGTGGCCCAGGGGTGGGGTCGTTCCGCCGTGCTGTTAAAGGAGGTGCCGGCGGAGGATCCTCGACAGGCCTTTAGCCAGCGCCGGGCCCAGGAATACCTGCAAAACCTGGCCATCGCCCAGCACCAGGCCAGACAACAGGGTATGCCCAGGGTGTTTCCAGCCCTAGGGAGCGATGTGCTGGATGAGCAGGTCAGCCTTTACCACTCCTACGTCGCCACCCTGGGCGCACCGGATATTTTGATTGTGGGCAGTTCGCGGGCGCTGCAGGGCGTCGATCCGCAGGTGTTGCAGCAGGCCCTGGCCGCCCAGGGCTATCCAGGTTTACGGGTGTATAACTTCAGCGTCAACGGGGCTACGGCCCAGGTGGTGAGCTTTCTCACCCGCCAGTTGTTTGCCCCTGACTTACATCCCAAACTGATCATTTGGGCCGAGGGATCGCGGGCCTTTAATAGCGGTCGGTTTGATCGCACCTTTGCGGAAATTCTCAAATCCCCGGGCTACAGCGCCGTTCGCGACGGTGCCCAGCTGAGCCTAGCCACTCCCCTGGAAACCAGGCCCGATGAGGAAGCGCCCGTGCCGATTAGCGCCATCAACAGCCAGGGATTTCTAGCCGTTAACGATCAGTTCAACCCGGCGGTCTATTACCAATCCTTTCCACGGGTACGAGGGCAGTACGACGATACCTATCGCACCTTTCGCCTAGAGGGGGTACAAACCGTATCCTTTGAGGCCATGACCCAATTCCTCCAAGCCCGAGGCATCCCCCTGGTGTTTGTCAACCTACCGCTCAGTAACGATTACCTGGATTCCGTTCGGCTGGGTTACGAACGGCAGTTTCAAACCTTCTTGCAAAAATGGGCCAATAGCGGCGCCATGACCGTGGTAGATTTGCTGGAAATTTGGCGCTGGCAGTCGCACCTGTTTGCCGACCCCAGCCATGTCAATCGCTACGGAGCCCGAGAAATCGCCCGCCTGATTGCCTCCGATAGCCGTATTCCCTGGCCCCAAGCCGCCACCGCTACCCCCGAGAGATCAACCTCCGAAGCAGCGGCGGAGCTTTAGGGCGGCCTTCGAGGCTAAGAGCAGTCCAGGCAAATAACTATCCCTTGAGTCGTGGTTCCCGCCCTCACCCCCTCACCCCAAAGGGTAAAGGGGGAGGCCCGATCGGGTTTTCCCTAGGGTGGAGATAGCCTGGATGCCCTTCGGTGAGGGGTCTCGATCGCTTACCCTAAAGCGGTTTCAATGGCGGCCTTGAGCCTGGCATCATCCGGTGGGGTTTGGGGTTCAAAGCGGGCCACCACTTCGCCATCGCGGCCAACCAAAAACTTGCCAAAGTTCCAGCCAATGTCCGGGCCATCCCCCACCAGGAATTGATACAGAGGGCTCCGATTAGGACCATTCACATCCTGTTTCTCCAGGAGGGTGAACTCTACGTCGTACTTGGTTTTGGTGAATTCCTTAATTTCCTCAGGGGTACCGGGTTCCTGGGCTCCAAATTGGTTGCAGGGCACCCCGACGATGACCAGGCCGCGATCGCCGTAGGCCTTATCCAGCTCCACCAGGCCGCTGTACTGGGGGGTCAGGCCACATTTGCTGGCCACGTTGACGAACAAAACAACTTTATTTTCAAGCACCTCTGGAGCCAGGGGAGTCCCGTCTAGGGTGGTGAGATGATTCGGGAAAGGCATAGTACACAGAACTTTACACAACGCCTACTATTATCCGGCTTTTTGGGGTCTCTGCCAGCCAAA
>DVEE01000384.1 GCA_015295885.1 Leptolyngbyaceae cyanobacterium M65_K2018_010 | reverse complement strand
ATCGAAGTTTTTTCACCCCCTCAATCTGTTCTGGCTGGTGCTCTACTGGAAAAAACAGGCGGAGGACTACCTGCAGGCTAGCGGTCTCACCTATACCATTGTCCGTCCCGGTGGGTTGAAGGAGGATGACACCGATCCGCGGCCCTTGGTGATGACCGGGGCCGACCAGCTGTTTGAAGGCAGCATACCCCGGCTAAAGGTGGCAGAGGTCTGTGTGGAGGCCCTTTTCCAGCCCGAGGCTCGTAATAAGATTGTGGAAATTGTGGCTCAAGAGCAGGGGCCCGCCCTGGCCCTGGGCGATCTGTTTGCTCAGGTAGCCTAGGCGAGCGAGGGCCTTGGGGGGCCTAGATTTCACGACGCTAGGTGTTGAGGGTTACGGCAGTTTGCTATTGTCGGGAAAGGCGTTATCCCTTGATCCCCATCCATCTATGGCCATGTCCACGGCATCCCGGATTGCCCCTGGCATTTTGTGGAGCAAAATTCAGCAGCAGACCCGCCACGCCCTAGCCTGCGGAGCTCTGCAACCCATTGACACCCACTACGAATTTATCGAAGAGGGAGGGATGCGCTTTTTAGTGCGGGTGTTGGCTAACCTCGCCCGTAAGGAAATCTCTGACCAACACCAGGCGGCTCAACGGCAGGCCGGTAAGGACATTAACCCCTTTTTGCCCTACGACGAAAACCTATTTGTCGCCAACCTTTCCGATACCCACCTTTGCCTGTTGAACAAGTTCAACGTGGTGGATCATCACATTTTGATCGTCACCCGCGCCTTCGAGGACCAAGACACCTGGTTGACCCTGGCCGACTTTGCGGCCTTGGCTCTGTGTATGGGGGAAATTGATGGCCTGGCCTTCTACAATGCTGGTCGGCTGGCAGGGGCAAGCCAACGGCATAAACATTTGCAATTGGTGCCGGCTCCCCTTTGCCCCGATGGCAGCCCCTTACCCCTGGCTCAGGTGATCGATCGCCTAGGAGACGGGCTGCCCAGGGCTAACTACACGGAGAACCAGCCCAGCCCTCAACCCTTTCAAAACCCGGTGTTTAGCTTTCGCCATGGGATTTTAGGTTGGCCAGGGGACCGACCGCTCACCGCCGAAGGCTTAATGGATACCTATCGAACTTTACTCAAATCCTTAGGCGCTGACCTAGCCAGCGATTCCCCGGCCTTTCCCTACAATTTGTTAGTCACCCGGCAGTGGATGATGGTGGTCTGCCGACGGCAGGAGCATTATCAATCTATTCCAGTGAATTCCCTGGGTTTTGCGGGTTCACTGCTGGTTAAAAACGCCGACCAGCTAGCCTTGCTGAAGCACCTGGGGCCGATGACCATCCTGAAAAACGTGGCCTGTTGTTCCCAGGTCTCCTAGCTTTTGGCGTCAGCCTCTTTGCTGCCTACAAAGCGGTGGGCTACCGTTTCCGGTTGAATGGCCGAGAGAATGGTGTGGCCTGAATCGGTAATAATCACGGCCCGGGTGCGCCGGCCATAGGTCGCATCCACTAACTGGCCCCGTTCACGGGCATCGCTGATGATACGTTTAATGGGGGCCGATTCGGGGCTGACAATGGCAATCACCCGGTTGGCCGACACGATGTTGCCGAAACCGATATTGATAAGTTTAATGTCCATAATGTAAATAGGGCGATAAACCAAGCGTTTAACCGTAACCCTGGGGCTAGATCCAGTTAGCCTAGTGCAATGGGGCCGATTTCTAACTCAAGCTCTGCTTTAGGACTGAAATCAAGTCTATAGGTCATACTAACGGATGAGTTTTAAGGCTAGGGTTAATATCCGGCAAAATTTCAGATTTCTGGCGATTTCGTTCTTTGGGCTACATATTGCTAGGCCTGGTTCCCCTTCCCAATTGTTCTTGCCTGCCCTGGCCTAGGGCTGCTTTATTCTCAGGAGGCCCCGATGCAACCCGTGGACGTTACCACCCTCATGGCGGTGTGCCACGATCTGACGACCCATTGGCTGCCCGCCCGCTGTGAACAGGTGGTCCAGCTCGATACCATGACCCTGGCGATCGCCCTGAGAACCCTGGATCGCCGTGGCTGGTTGATCATTTCCTGGCATCCCCAGGCGGCCCGGCTGCACCTGGGCGAAGCCCCGCCTAAGGGGCCCGATACCTTTACCTTTAGCCAGCAACTCAAACACCAACTCAACCAACTGGCCCTCACTGCCATTGTGCCCGTGGCCCCCTGGGAACGGGCCCTGGATTTGCAGTTTGGTCGCCGCCCTGGCGAACCGCCCCAATGGCATCTGTACGTTGAGATCATGGGCAAGTACAGTAATGTGATTCTGGTCAATGACCAAAACCAAATCGTCACCGCCGCCCATCAGGTGAGTGATCAGCAGTCACGGCTGCGGCCCATTCAAACCGGCGCACCTTACCAGCCGCCCCCCACCCTGCTGGGCCCCCTGCCGAGTCGCCAAGAATCTCAAGCGGCCTGGCAAGAACGGGTGCAGCTGGTACCCAACCGCCTGAAAACCATGCTGATGCAGAGCTATGGGGGGTTGAGTTCTGCCCTGGTGCGATCGCTACTGACCAAGGCGCAACTCCAGCCCGATCAAACCCTCGCTGATCTGACCCCCGCCGACTGGGATCGGCTCTATGCCGCTTGGCAAAGCTGGCTGATAGCTCTAGAACAGGGCCAGTTTGTGCCGGGGTGGACGGCCACGGGCTACACCGTGCTCGGTTGGGATGCGATCGCCCCTGCCCCAGACATCCATACCCTACTAAACGAGTACTACAGGCGGGAACTGAATCACCAGCAGTTTGATCAGCTCACCAATCACCTTCAGCAAAAGCTCCGGGGCTGGTTAGGCAAGCTGCGGCAAAAGGCCCAAACCTTTGAGCAGCGCTTGGATCAATCGGCCCAGGCCGACCAGTATCGCCAACAGGCGGATCTCCTGATGGCCTACAGCCACCAATGGCAGCCGGGCACCACCCACATGACCGTGACCGACTTTGCCACGGGCAAACCCCTGACCATTCCCATCGACCCCGATAAAACGGCCATTCAGCAGGCCCAGCGCCTCTACAAGCAACACCAAAAACTCAGGCGTGCAAAGGATGCCGTGGCTCCTCTGTGGGCGGAAGTGCAGGCCGAACTGGCCTACCTGGAACAGGTGGAAGCCGCCCTCAGCCAACTCACCTGCTACGAGGAAGCGGCGGATTTGGAGGCCTTGATGGATATCCGCAATGAGTTGATTCAGCAGGGCTACCTGGCCTCTCCCGACTATCGCCCCAGCGACCGGCGCTCGCATCCCGTCGAAGGGTTTCGTCGCCTGCGCACTCCCGATCGGCTGACCGTGCTGGTTGGTCGCAATAATCACCAAAACGACCTGTTGATTTCCACCGTGGCCACCGACTACGACCTCTGGTTTCACACCCAGGAAATTCCCGGTAGCCATGTGTTGCTGCGATTAGAAGCAGGTCAGGTGCCCAGCGATCACGACTTGCAGTACGTAGCAGATCTGGCGGCCTACTTTAGCCGAGCCCGTCAGGCTGACCAGGTACCCGTGGTCTATACCCAACCCCGATACGTCTATAAACCGAGAGGGGCTCGTCCCGGCATGGTGGTTTACAAGCACGAAACGGTAATTTGGGGACACCCCCGACGTTTAGAGAATCAACCCGAAGCTCTCCCCTGCCTAGAATCAACAGGGGCATAGGCCATTAAGTACATTTGCTCATTAGGCCAGGTTATCAAACCCCTACATTTTGACCAGAGATTGTGTTAAAGAAAATCTGTACTTGTTGTTACAATGGACGATGGAGGAGGTGAGAGCCCTCCATCGGGGAAGCTCCCAAAAGCATTGTGATTTTGAGGTGGTTTCTTCCAAATTGAGAGAACAACATAGGTATTAAGTATTACCTGCATCGGCTTTGTTGAGAAGCCGATTTTTTTTTTCTTTACGTTTGGACAGGGCTAAGGAGATTTCGGGGAAAGAAGATACCAGCTTAAATCCAGCGACTGTA
>DVEE01000569.1 GCA_015295885.1 Leptolyngbyaceae cyanobacterium M65_K2018_010 | reverse complement strand
CAGGGTTAATGAGTTCGCAACGCTCTACCAGGTCGGGACCAGACTCAACCGTGGGATCAGCCAAAGGTTCTAAGGTTAAGAAACGTGCCTTAGCACCATCCACAACGGTAACGAGGAATCGAGACATATCATCTCCCGTTAATCTTTCCTTTGCTTTGATCCTAACAGCTTTACTTCCATCTCTAAGGAAAAAACCAAAAAGGTTAACGTCTATTCAAGCTGGGTTAAGGAAAAAATGGCTGTGATTTTCAAGTAGTCTCGAAGCCCCGGAAGGAATATTAAACTTCGTGAAATTTCCTCTAGAAACTTTAAAAATAGCCCTTGATAGTTCATGGTATTGAAGTAGGGAATGGGGTGCCGACTTAAAGCGGGATAAATCTCCCAGGAAGAAGCCAGGAGTTCAGAATTGCCTATGCTCAATCCGGTCCCAGCTTACGTTGATACCCGGGAATGGAGGGGCCAAGCCGCAAGAGAGACGCCGAAGAGAAACGCCCTTGGAGGGTTAGGGAAGGGGGGAATGGTGGGTTAAGGTAAGGGGCTTCCTGGCTCTCTAGGCCCCTCAAGGGAAAAACCCGGTAGGGTGATGGGTAGTTGCAGAATGTTGTGTGCCCCCCTTGCTAACTATGTCCCTAAACCAAACCATGCTAGCCAATCTGCCGGGGCATCCCCTGACCGGCCTGGAAAAGTTGGATGACCTGTGGCTACGCTATCGCACGGGCCAGTTGCCCGAGGCCAAAGTGATTCAGATCGCCGCTGACCCCCTGGGCGAGGTGGAATGGGACGTGGTGATTGGCGGCGGCACCCTAGGAATTTTGCTGGCGGTAGGGTTAGCGCAACGGGGTTGGCGGGTAGCGCTATTGGAAAGGGGCCCTTTGCGGGGTCGCGAGCAGGAATGGAATATCTCTCGCCGTGAGTTGTCGGAATTGACGGCGTTGGGATTGCTGACTGAGGCAGAACTCGAATCGGTGATTGCCTCGGAATACAACCCGGCTCGGATTCAGTTCTTGGGCGGTGATCCGATCTGGGTCAGGGATGTTTTGAACGTTGGAGTGGATCCAGTGACGTTGCTGGAGATGCTCAAGGTCAAGTTTATCGCAGCGGCAGGGCAACTTCTGGAGAATACCAGTTTTGAGTCCGCCTGGGTTCATCCTGATGGAGTTTTGGTAAAGGCCAACCCCCCCCTCAAGACCAGGCTGTTGATCGATGCCATGGGTCACTTTTCCCCCCTCGCTCGGCAGGCGAGGGGAAGCCAAAGGCCGGATGGCGTATGTCTGGTGGTCGGGACCTGCGCTGAGGGGTTTGGGGCTAACGAGACTGGCGATTTAATGGTGTCCTTTACCCCCCTACGCCATCAGTGCCAGTATTTTTGGGAAGCCTTTCCCGCCCGTGATGGGCGCACAACTTACCTGTTCACTTACCTGGATGCGGACCCCCGTAGGCTGAGCCTCAGTGATCTGTTTGAAGAGTATTGGCAATGGCTGCCGGAGTACCAACAGGTGAACCTGGATCAGTTGACGGTGAAGCGAGCCCTGTTTGGGTTTTTCCCCTGCTATCGGCGGAGTCCCCTACGCTACCCCTGGGGCCGTACCCTGGCGGTGGGGGACAGTAGTGGCAGCCAGTCCCCTTTGAGTTTTGGTGGCTTTGGAGCGATGATTCGCCATCTGGGGCGTCTTCTACAGGGCATTGAGGAAGCCCTGGCCAGTGATTGTTTGGGGGCTACTGCCCTCGGACAGCTCCAACCCTACCAGCCTAATCTATCCGTGACTTGGCTGTTTCAGCGATCGATGACGGTAGGGGTAGAGCAAACGATCCCGGAGCAGCAGATTAACGGGATGCTCGCGACCATTTTTGCGGATATGGCTGGGCTGGGGGAGGCGACCCTCAGGCCTTTTCTGCAGGATGTGGTGCAGTTTCCCGCCCTGGCTCGAACCCTATGGACTACCTCCATTAAACATCCAGCCCTGGTGGCTAAACTGATTCCCCAGGTCGGTGTGGCAGATTTAGCGGCTTGGCTGGGTCACTATGGCCGTTTGGCGGGGTATAGCGGCCTGGCCACCGTAGCTAAACTTTTAAGTCCGGCCTCTGGCGTACTACCGCCAGTTCAGCGATACTATACCCATCGCTGGCTCGATGCCCTGATCTATGGCAGCGGCAAGGACTATGACGCTTAAATGACAAACTCTGCATTGCCCCGTGAACGGCTCACCCAGGAGCTGCAAAAACCTGCCGATCAAGTGGACTTGGCCAAGGCGGCTTTGTACCTAGCCCAGGAAGACTATCCCGATTTAGATATCGCGGCCCACCTCGCCTTGCTAGACCGCATGGCTGAAACCCTGCGGCCTCGACTACCCCAGGAAACCTATCCCCTCAAGATCATTCGGGCAATTAATCAGTACCTATTTGATGAATTGAACTTTCGGGGCAATACCGTTGATTACTACGACCCCCGCAATAGTTTTTTAAATGAAGTATTAACCCGGCAGGTCGGTATCCCTATCACTCTGTCGCTGGTCTACCTGGAACTAGCCAAGCGAATTGGATTTCCAATGGCGGGTGTGGGCATGCCAGGCCACTTTCTGATTCGCCCGACGGTGGAAGACATGGCGGTTTTTGTCGATCCTTTTAACCGGGGTGAGATTTTGTTTGAGCAAGACTGCCGCGATCGCTTCCATCAAATGTTTGGTGATTCAGCCCGGCTGCATTTCCGGCATCTAGAGCAGATTACCCCCACCGCCTTTTTGACCCGCATGTTGACCAATCTGAAGATGATTTATCTGCAACAGCGAGATGTGCCCAAGGCCCTGGAGGCAATTAATCGCATCCTGTTGATCTATCCTGAGGCGGTATCCGAGTGGCGCGATCGCGGGTTAATCTACTACCAGCAAGGTCAGCTCGATGAGGCTCGCCTGGACTTAGAGCGTTACCTCTACGAACGCCCTGACGCCAGCGATGCCTTTGAAATCCGCCGGGTGATTGCTCAAATTGAGCGGGTTCAGGATGACCCCTAAGGCATACCAAAGGCACTGACTGGGGCAAATCCCCCCGGCCAACTTTGGGTTCAAGGTTCCCGCTAACCGCCGTTCCAGCGCCTCTCCCGATGGGCCGCTAGGGTGCCGATAGAAACTGCAGGTAGTCATTGGTTAGGTCTTTCACCGCGGCCTCGTAGAGTTGTCGCCCATGGTCTGGGGTAGCTAGGGCCGGGTTAGATCCCATACGGCCATCGGGATAATGCTGGCGAAAATCCGCTGGGCCGTAGATGGGATATCCCGCCGGGGCCACGGTAGGAGACAGGGGCGCCCGCTTAATGTGATCGGGGTAGAGGTACTGGGTCACGGCCACCTCGCTAGGGGTCGCATGGGAGCCTTCCTGTTCCCCGTAGAATTCCTTAGCCAGGGTGTAAACCGACCGGCATAGGTACCAATTGGCCACGGTGCAGCGCACCTGGTCTGCCTGGGGGAGTTGGGCTTGGGCCACCGCGGCGTAGGTGGCTGCAAAGGCGGCCTTGAGGGTAGCGATGTTGCCGCCGTGGCCGTTGATAAAAAAGAATCGGGTAAACCCATGGCGGGCTAATGGCAATACATAGTCCTGCACCAGGGCAATCAACGTACTGGGCTGTAGACTCATGCTGCCGGGAAAGGCCGTGTGGTGCAGCGCCATCCCCACATTAATGGTGGGGGCCACCAGGGCCTCGACCGCTTCGCCCACACCCCGGGCCACAGCTTCAGCACACATTGCATCGGTGCCAATTAACCCCGTTGGACCGTGTTGTTCAGTGGAGCCAATGGGTAAAATAAGGCCCTGGGAATGGGTCAGGTAGACTTCCACTTCGGGCCAAGTACACAGATGAAGCAGCATGGGCTCAGAGGCGATCGCAATAATTGCTTTTCACTATAACGCTTCCCTCGACCGCCCCAGGGCCGACGGTAGCTTCTGCTACTTTGCTGACACCCCCCTATTGCTATGAGAGAGAAAGGGAGATTGGCTGTTCT
>DVEE01000374.1 GCA_015295885.1 Leptolyngbyaceae cyanobacterium M65_K2018_010 | reverse complement strand
CATCGTTCAAGCTCGGGGGGTGGGTCTGGCTCACTTCACCGTGGGTTACATCCTCACCTATGCCGCCTTCCTGATTGCTTCAACCTCCAGCCGTTTCGGCTAAGGCTCGGCTTAGTTAGGTAAACCTTCAAAACTCCTCGGCGCTCTGCTCCGGGGAGTTTTGTTTTGTGGCACTCGTACCACGCCCTATTGTCCTGAAGGGTAAGCTAAAGAAAAGTCATGCCGAGACAGCGGCACTGGTCTCTAAAGAGGTGATGAACGCCTGAGATGCTTATCTCATAAGGGTTTTGCCTGTTTTGTTGGAGATGACTCAAAACTCTTGTCCAGCAAGGCTTCTGAGAGTTCGTCACCGGTTAACAGTCCAGTGCCGTCACAGAAGCTCATTTTCTTTTCAATGTAATAAATCCAGACAGGGCCCGCCTATGGCGGGCTACATCACTAACCCTTGAACAATCACGAAATAAATCAGTAGGCTCAACACATCCTGCACAATGGTGGCTACTGGGCCAGAGCCAAAGGCGGGGTCTTTGCCGCTGCGATACAGCATCCAGGGAAACAGCAACCCTACGGTGGTGGCGACTCCCCCGGCAATGAGAATAGCCAGAGCTACGGCTAGGGCTAAATAAACATCCCGAAAGCCCAGCCATACTAGCGGCCAGCTCAGCCCCCCCAGGCAGAGGCCAATCATCAACCCGGTGCGTAGCTCTCCCAACAGCAGCCGCTTAATCGAGTTCTGGCTGAGAGACAGGCCCCGCACCGCGATCGCCTCTGTTTGGGTGCCGATGGCATCGGCCAGATACACAATCCCCGGCACAAAAAAAGCCACCGCTACCCGACTTTCCAGGGTTTGCTCAAAGCGGGAAACAATAAAGGTGGCCAGAATGCTGCCCAGCAGCCCCACTAAAAGCCAAGGCAGGCGATCGCGGGTGCGGCGTTGGGGTGGCGCTTCCAAGGCCCGCAGGGCCTGGTTACTTTCCCGCTGAATGCCGGCCAGGCGGTGTAAGTCTTCGATATGTTCTCGGCGCAGAATGGCGATCAGGGCTGGGGCCGGGACTACTCCTAAAAAGTACCCCTCCCTATCGGTGACGGGCACGGCGGCCAAGTGGTGATCTACGGCTAGGCCCGCCACCCGCTCCTGATCATCGGTGGGGTAGGCCCGAGGAGGGTCCACCGCCATCACCGTGGCTAGATCCTGTTGGGAGGGCAAGGCCAGCAGGTCAGTTAAGCGGGCCAGCCCCACTAACCGGCCTTGCGGATCGAGCACATAGACATCTTCAATGGAATCAAACCCCTGACCTGGGATTCGAGCCAGCACCGTGCCTACGGTTTCACTCAGTTGTGCCGTAATCACCCGCTGCACCAAATGCTCAGCGGCGGTTTCCTGTTTGTCTGGCGGCCATCCTGTCATGGGTTTGTAGGGGTGAATGGTTGGTTCATAGCTGGATCGGCCCTAGTACCTGAAGGTAGAAAGGCAGAAGAATGTAGGGCTTTGCCCGTGCGTAGCAGCAGACAGAAAGGGAATCCCCTTTTATCCAGGCTTTTCAGCCCCACAAAGGGTGCCCCTATTTTTGCCGCAGGGTACTAGTTCCCGGCATCGCCGCTGGCCACGCCCTGGCCTCGGCCCTGATCCCTCTCAGGGGGCAGAGTCTCAGGGGGCAGGACTGGACTTTGAACGGGCCCTTTTAGGGGGCTTGGGCTGAGCCACTCCCCCGTTTTGGCTATGGTTGGTCCGGGAGGGTTCCTCTGGCGGCGGCACCGCCGCAGGCTCAACGGCCTTTTCCCTCGTCGATGGGGAGGCGGGGTTGGGATTGAGCTTCATAAAGCTATCGAAGGCATACCAGGCCAGAATGTACCAGGGAGCGGACTTAAGGCCGTTGCCATTGACCATGAACCGGCGCAAGGCCAAAATTGCCAGGGCCATCGGCACCAAAAAACGTAGATCGGCAGTGCCCTCGGTCCATTGGTTGATCCGTTGATTCCAGGCGTCGGTGAGGTGGGTCAGCCGCTGGGCGGCAGAGGGCAGGGCTGAGCTAGAAAGGGCAATTAACCCCATTGCAGAGAGTCGCTCAAACAGAGCCTCCCCAGAATCCTGGCTGGGGTCAAAGTAAAGGGTTAGGGTACCGATGGCGGGACTGGTTTTGACCCGTCGGAGCGCGGGGACGAACGGAGTGAGTGACTGGACAATGGTAGCCATCCTGTCTGGGTCTCGCCAGGCTTCTCCCAGGCGCACTCGAACCCGGCCTGGGGTCGAACTGAGCACCTGCAATTGAATTGGTAATTCGAGTGTGGTTAGCGATCCAAGTTCCATGGATGGTATCCCCCTTTGGCTCGGTTGAGCCTGTCAGTAGACTATCGCAGGTTAGTCCTAGGAATTCTCAATTAAAAATCCAAAATTCAGAATTCAGTCCTGCAAAGCGGTGACTCGGTCGGTGGTTTCCCAGGGGAGCCGACCTAGGTCGAGGCGACCCACCTGGCCGTAGGCGGCCAATTTTTGGTAGAAGCCCCCTTGCAGGGTGGGCAAGAACCTCAGGTTGAACTGGCGAATGATGCCGGCGGGGCGGAAGTCAAAGATCTGCTGGAGTTGCTGGGCCAGTTGGCGATCGGGGCGTTGGCCGGTGCCAAAGGTTTCCACCTGAATGCTGACCGGGCGAGCCAGGCCAATGGAGTAGCTGAGTTGCACCTCGCATTCTGCCGCCAGGCCCGCCGCCACGATGTTTTTAGCGGCGTAGCGGGCGGCGTAGGCCCCAATCCGGTCGATGCGGCTGGGGTCTTTGCCACTGAGGGCGGCGCCACTGTGGCGGGCATATTCACCGTAGGTGTCAATGGCCGTTTTCCGCCCTGTCAACCCGGCATGGACCGCGGGCCCACCCACCGCCAAGGAACTGCCCAGGTCAATCACAATCCGGGTATCGGCATCGGGTTGCAGGGGTTCCGCTTCAAACACCACATCAATGACAGTGTCTCGCAGGCCAGTATAGAGCTGTTTCAGGTTAATCTCCTGGGGGGGGAGCAGGGGGTCGTGGCTGGTTACCAGGGTAATGCTGTGGATGCGGTGGGGCCGGCGATCGCAGTATTCAATGCCCACCTGAACCTTGCCATCGGGGGCGAGGTAGGGCAGTTGTTTTTCGTACCGCACCACGGCCAGACGGCGAGCCAGTTGATGGGCCAGCCAGATGGGTAGGGGCATTAGAGCCGGGGTTTGATGGCAGGCAAAGCCAAACACGGTCACCTGTTCCCGGGCGGAAATTTGGTCAATCTCCTCGTCGGAGAGTTGGCGCTCATCCCGGTGGCGGTTACCGCTGGCCGGTTGTTCCTTAATGCTGGTAATCACACTGCAGGTGCGGCTATTAAAGTCGGGTTGGTCGTAGCCCACCTGGCGAATCACCCGGCGAGCAATTTGGGCCAGGTCCACAACGGCATCGGATTCATAACGGGCCGCCAGGAAGACAATGGCCGTTGCCACCGCACACTCCGTCACGACCCTGGCAAAGGGGTCTCTCTGCAAAAACTGATCGACAATGGCGTCGCTAATCTGGTCGCACAGCTTGTCGGGGTGGCCCTCGGTGACCGATTCGGAGGTGAACATAAAGTTTTTCTTCATCAACCTATCCTCCTAGTTCGCTTTGGTGGTTTCATTCACGACCAACGGCACCAGGGCACTGCTGGCAATGACAACGGCATCGCGGCCGCTGAGGGGAGCAATGCGGAGCAACTGCCGCAGGCCAGGCACCAGGGCCGAGAGCAATTGCAGGGCAATGGATCCGGTCAGTGCTACGGCCAGGTAGGGGTTGGCCGGCAGCGGCTGGTGGCGCCCCAAACAACGCCCTTTAGACCGACAACTGAGGGCATGGAGCAGTTGGGCCAGGGTCAAACCCATGAAGCCAATGGTGCTGGAGCGAGCCCCTAGACCGTACCGCCGAATGCCATAGCCGTAGGCGGCCAGGGCACTGGTGGAAAGCACGGCGGATTCAGTGGCAATGCGGGTAAAGTCAGCCACCTGGATAATCGGCTC
>DVEE01000463.1 GCA_015295885.1 Leptolyngbyaceae cyanobacterium M65_K2018_010 | reverse complement strand
ACCTGATATCAAGTCCGGCCAATTAACCTAGTAATTGTAGGCTGCCAACCCTTTCCTACCATGAGTCCGTAGTGTGGTCGATTAAGCGAACTTGATATTAGGGCACAATTTTCCTTGCACTTTAGCAGCTCTGATCTTCGCTGAATACTCCTATCTACCGGGTCTTGAGCATTTTTTCAGCAAGCCCTAAGTAAACTCAATGTCATACATCTCAAGCACACCGGAGCACCTTGGGCCAGGGAACCTCGACCTGCTTCAACTCTAGCCCACGCCGAAAGATTTCGTCGATCGCCATCATCTCCCCGGTCTCGGTCATGAACTGGTGGTCGGCGGTGGCGCGGAGGGTGGTGCCGTCGTCGAGGTGATATTCAAAGACCTCCTGCTGGCCGCGATCGTGCCATTGGGCGATGGGTTGGGTGTACACATAACCGTGCTCATCGACACTGAAGACGTGGCAGGGGATGCGTTTTTCGACAATTTCCTGGATGGTCAGGGGGCCGTACTCCACCGTCAGCAGTTCCGTGTCGGCGCTGAGGCAGTATTCGGCGAACTTCACCATTTGATCCCAGAGTTCTTCGGCGGTTTTCTTGGGGACGCCACGTTCTACCGCACCGCCGACAAAGTTTTCCTGGTGCTTGAGCATTTCCGACATTTTCTTTTTACCCATGGCCCGCCTCAGCAGGTCGGCCTGGCCCAGGGAGTAGCCGCCCATATCCTGGGCGATTTTCATGATCTGTTCCTGGTAGACCATGATGCCGTAGGTTTCGCTGAGAATGGGCTTGAGGATTTCGTCGGCAAAGTCGATTTTTTCGCGCCCGTGTTTGCGGTTGATGAACTTGGGAATCAGCCCGGCATCGAGCGGCCCTGGTCGGTAGAGGGCGAGCACCGAGGAGATGTCCTCCAGGCCGGAGGGTTTGAGGTCGCGAACGATCTGCCGCATGCCGGAGGACTCTAACTGAAAGACACCGCCCAGATCGCCCTTCTCCAGCAGCTTGAAGGTGGCGGGGTCGTCCATGGGCAGGTCATCGGGGTCGAGCTGGATGCCGTGGTTAGCCTCGATCAGTTCCAGGGTTTTTTGGATCATGGTGAGGTTGCGTAGGCCGAGGAAGTCCATCTTCAACAGGCCAATCGCCTCCACATCTTCCATGAAGTACTGGGTAATCACCTGGCCATCGTTGTTGCGCTGCAGAGGCACAATTTCATCCAGGGGGTCTTTGGAGATTACCACTCCGGCGGCATGCATCCCGAAGGTTTTATTGGTGCCCTCGATGCGCATGGCCATGTCGATCCAGCGGCGGGTTTGGGGGTCGTTGTCGTACTTTTCCTTAAATTCGGGGGCGGGGGTTTCGTCGGAAATCATCACCTTGAGTTTGGTGGGTTTGCCCCGAGCCACCGGAATCAACTTGGCCATCCGGTCCGATTCGGCGTAGGGAATATCCAGCACTCGGGCCACGTCCTTAAGCACCGCCTTGGAGGTCATGCGGTTAAAGGTAATAATTTGGGCCACCCGGTCTTCGCCATAGCGGCGGGTAACGTACTGGATCACTTCTTCGCGGCGATCGATGCAGAAGTCAGTGTCAATATCCGGCATGGACTTGCGTTCGGGGTTGAGGAAGCGCTCGAATAGCAGCCCGTGGTGGATGGGGTCGATATTGGTGATACCCATGGCGTAGGCCACTAGGGAGCCTGCCGCCGAACCCCGCCCCGGCCCGACGGGAATGTTGTTGTCGCGGGCGAAGCGGATGTAGTCCCACACCACTAGAAAGTAGGTGGGGAAGCCCATCTGAATCATCATTTCGATTTCGTACTCGAGGCGATCGCGATACTCCGGGGCAATCTCCCCATAGCTGGCCACCTTCATCCGCTTCACTAAGCCTTCCCGGGCGACATGGCCCATGTAGGCTCCAGCATCCTCAAAGCCTTCAGGCAGGGGGAAGTCGGGGATGCGGGGCTGACCCAGAATGCCCGTGTACTCTTCAACTTTTTCGGCCACTTCCAGGGTGTTGGCGATGGCATCTTCAATCACCTCCGGCTCCAGGTGGTCGCGGAATAGCAGGCGCATCTCATCGGCGGACTTGAGATACTCGGTGCCGCTGTAGCGCAGCCGCTTATCCTCCGTCAGCAGCTTGCCGGTCTGGATACAGAGCAGGGCATCGTGGGCCTCCACATCGTTACAGGAGATGTAGTGGGAGTCGTTGGTGCAAATCACCTTAATGTCTAGTTCCCGGGCGATCCTGAGAATTTCCACATTCACCACCCGGTCTTCGGGGGAGCCGTGGTCTTGAATCTCCAGGTAGTAATCCTCGCCAAACAAATCCTTGTACCACTGGGCCACCCGCCGAGCCACCTCAGGCCGCTTTTGCAGAATGGCTTGAGGCACCTCGCCCCCCAGGCAAGCACTAGTGACAATTAGCCCCTCGTGGTACTGCTCCAGCAGTTCCTTATTAATACAGGGACGGGAAAAAATTCCCTTACCCTGCACCCCCTGCAGGTGGGAGATCGTGGTGAGCTTAACCAGGTTCTTGTAACCCTGGGTGTTTTTGGCCAGCACCACCTGATGGTAGCGGGGGCGACGCTGCTGCTGGGTGATGTCGCCGTTGATCAGGTACATCTCGTTGCCAATGATGGGCTTAATCCCAGCCGCCTTACAGACCTTGATCAATTCAATGGCACCGTACATGACCCCGTGGTCAGTGAGGGCGATCGCAGGCATGCCCAATTCCTTAGCCCGCTCTACCAACTGGGGGAGCTGACTGGCCCCGTCGAGCAGGCTGTAGTTGCTGTGAATGTGGAGGCCAACAAAGGACATGGCGCAGTGGAGTATTAGTACAATTTTACTATTTTATGTGCTGGGCCAGGCATCGAGGTGGTCAGCGGTTCTAGTCTCGGATGGCCCAGACGCCCCCCTAGGGTAGCGGATTTATTGAACTACATCTAGTAGATTTTGAGCAATATAGGATTTAAGCTACCCTAAATGTAGAGGGTCACGACCCCTCCGTGGAGACTCGGGCTCCGTGGGGTTCTAGGCGCAGTACCTGAGCCTGGGCCGATTGCCCCGCCTGACGCCAGGCTCGGGTCATAGCCTGGCCAACCGCATCGGCAGTGGGGTGGGAGGTTAGGGCCAGGAGGGTAGGGCCGGCGCCGCTAATCACCAACCCATAGGCGCCGACAGCCTGGGCGGCCGCGGCGACCGCCTCGTAGCCAGGAATCAAGGTTTGACGATAGGGCTGATGAATACGATCGGCCAGGGCAACCCGCAACCAATCCCCATTACCGGTCTCTAAGCCCCGCAGCAGTAAGCCTAGATGGGCGGTGTTAAAAATGGCATCGGCTCGGCTGTAGGTGGCGGGTAACACCTGGCGGGCGGCGGCGGTGGACAGTTCAAAGTCAGGAATGGCCACCACTGGGGTCAGGTCAGGGTGCCAGGGAATCGGGCAAAGGGTAGTGGTGCCGTTGGCTTGGGTGACCGCAAGTTGGCAACCTCCAACCAGGGCGGGCACCACATTGTCGGGGTGCCCCTCTAGGGCGATCGCCATTTGGGTTAAGGCGGACTGATTCAAAGGATGGGGAGTGAGGGCATTGGCTCCCAGCAAGCCTCCCACAATCGCCGTCGAGGAACTGCCCAGCCCCCGGGCCAGCGGTACATCGAGGTCGATGGCCAGGGCCACCGCTGGGACCGTTAACCCCTGCTGCTGAAAGAAATGGGCAAAGGCTTGGTAGGCCAGGTTAGAGGCATCGGTGGCCACCCGGTCAGCCTCTTTGCCCCGCACCTGAATGGTCAGGTGGCCAGGTTCCCGATCAAGCAGGGTGAAGTGGAAGCGATTGTAAAGGGCCAGGGCCGCTCCCAAGCAGTCAAACCCAGGTCCCAGGTTAGCCGTAGTCCCTGGCACGGTCACAGTCACAGAGGTAGACACCGCAGCAGCCCCCACTCGTTGTATGCTTCTCCGGCCCAGGATAGTACCACTAAACCCGTACTGAAAGGCTACCTTCGCCCCGTAAAATACAAGACTGGGACTACGGCGGTTTTGACCTGAGCTTTGCGCCTGGCCATGCCTCCCTCAGAGCCCTAATCAGGGTGAAACTGGCCCAGTCCCATCCTGAAACACTGTCTCAATAGCGTTTTATTTTTGGAGAAGCATTGTGGACCTATCTCGTATACCCGCGCAGCCTGCGCCTGGCTTGATTAATGTGCTGATTGAAATTCCAGCGGGCAGCAAAAACAAGTACGAATTTGATAAGGACCTGAACGCTTTTATTCTGGATCGGGTGCTGTTTTCCTCGGTGCATTATCCCTATGACTACGGATTCGTGCCCAATACCCTGGCTGATGATGGCGACCCCCTCGATGGCATGGTGATGATGGATCAGCCCACCTTTCCCGGATGTGTGATTGCAGCCCGACCGATTGGCATGTTAGAGATGATCGACGGGGGCGATCGCGACGAAAAAATTCTCTGTGTTCCTGCGGAAGATCCTCGTTATGCCACGGTCAAATCCCTGGAGGATGTGGCTCCCCACCGGCTGGAGGAAATCGCTGAATTTTTCCGTTCCTATAAAAACCTGGAAAAGAAAGTAACCGAAATCCTGGGCTGGCAAAACGTCGAGAAGGTCCAGGCCCTAGTCAATCAGTGTGTGGCCGCTGCTCATTAACCCGGTCGGAGAGAGTCAGGGGGTGAGGCGCGTCGCCCAGCCTCCCAAAGGCACTTAAAAAGGCGACATCCAGCTAGGATGCCGCCTTTTAGCCCCAGAAAAAAAGTCTCCCTTGGGGGTTCCAGACCTATTGAGCGCCTAGAACTAGGTCCCCTTAGTAGAGCTCTTCTTCCTGGTGGGTCATGATGGTGCAATCGGAGGTGGGGTAGGCAACGCAGGTTAAGACGAACCCAGCACTGATTTGGTCGTCATCCAGGAAGGATTGGTCAGATTGATCGACAGTGCCCGAAACGATTTTACCGGCACAGGTAGAGCAAGCACCCGCCCGGCAAGAATAAGGGAGGTCTAAGCCCTGCTCCTCGGCAGCATCCAGAATATAGGTATCGTCATCGACATCGATGGTTTGATTTAAGCCTTCAGCCTCGTTGATCAGCGTGACCTTGTAGGTTGCCATGATGCTATCCTCTCATCCATTACAGATTCAACGTTGATCCGCAGAACCCCCCCGAAATCAGCTTTCCAGAGGTTACCTTAGCAGATCAAATTCCTCTCTGATACTACGGGAAAACCTGAGGCCTGTCTTGGGTTTTTCCCGCCCCGTTGAACGGGATTCGTAATCAAACGGATTAGTTCCTGATTGGTTTACTTATAGGTGTAAGCCCAGCTTCAAGGGGGGGATGGCCCATCAACCCAGGGGCAACCGCCAAATCGCCACCCCTGCAGCCTGAGCTATCAATCTTGTCAATTTAATGGATTGAAAGTATTTAATCCTGGGGTCGGTCGCAGTACCCGCAGATGGTCGGCACCGGGCCTAGGAAAGAGTTGGCCGCTCCCATTCCATGGACAAGGACGCCAGCCCAGCCACAGGCAGGTTGCCATAGAGGGCTGCAAGTAGGGGGGCAATTAAATAGCATCTGAGCTGCAGTTGGGGGTGGAGGGGGTGGCCCCCCTGCTTGGGGGCTTCGTCGTGGGTCGCTCAGCCAAAGGGTGCCGCCCCCAACGTCCCTTCTTACAATTCCCTTCTTAGAATGAATTTAGACTCACCTACCTATCGGGTTTATAGAGAGCCCATGCACCGGGCCGATCAATTCATTAGACCGGGCTACTGATTAACTGTTTCGACTATTTTCAGCGAGCTGGAGGTTGAACTCTGCCTGGGTTAGGGTGGCAGCGACTTGGCAGGCGATATCGGGCGGCAGATTGGGTTGGGTTTCGGTCAAAAAGTCGAGATAGCCATTGAAGGTGCGCATGATGATCTGTTTGTTTTGCAGCATGGTGCCTCCTTTCAATTAAGAGAAGTGGGAATAGGTTCAGTATCCCTTGCCAGGGGGAAACTTGGCCTGGCCCAGTCTTGAAGGCAGCCGTTGGCCCCAGGGCTGAGATGACTCTTAGGGGCGACCTCTGAACGGTAGCGCGATCCTCGACCGGGGTGAATGTCGTTATACTGTAACCCGGTTTTGACTGGGCATTGGGGGTTTCCCATGACAGATTTAGTGCTCTTTTGGCACCGCCGCGATTTGCGCCTGTCCGACAATAGGGGCCTGGCCGCCGCCCGCGATCGCACTCCCCAGGTCGTTGGGGTTTTCTGCCTCGACCCCGGTATCCTCCAGGGCGAGGATATGGCTCCGGCCCGAGTTGCCTATCTGATCGGCTGCCTAGGGGTGCTCCAGCAGCGCTATGCCCAGGCGGGGGGGCAACTGTTGATCCTGCAAGGCAATCCCGGCCAACGGATTCCAGCCCTGGCCCGGGCGCTGGGCGCTAACGCGGTGTACTGGAACCGAGATGTGGAGCCCTACTCTCGCCGTCGGGATAGGGCCGTAGCCGCCGCCCTAAAGGAAGCGGGAATTGAATTTCGTACTACCTTTTGGGACCAACTCTTGCATGCCCCCGGGGACATCAAAACTGGTGCAGGAGACCCCTACACGGTCTATACTCCCTTTTGGCGCAACTGGATTAAGCAAGATAAACCGGCTCCCCTGCCGGCTCCCCCAGGGCTCCAACC
Source organism: Leptolyngbyaceae cyanobacterium M65_K2018_010 (assembly GCA_015295885.1). GTDB lineage: Bacteria > Cyanobacteriota > Cyanobacteriia > Phormidesmidales > Phormidesmidaceae > Nodosilinea. The sequence continues at coordinate 7,710 of DVEE01000463.1, read as the reverse complement.
CCTCACCTCTAAGCAGTTAGCCGCCGCTAACCAGGCCGGCTGCATGGAGCTGCCCCGCACCGAAGATTTAGGCTTTAGCTGGTCAGGGGGCTTTCCGGTGGAACCGGGGGAACTGGCGGCCCAGGAACGCCTCCAGGAATTTTGTCAAAGTGACCAGGCCATTGGCGCCTACGCCGAGCAGCGCAACTTTCCCTTTGTGGATGGCACCTCGCGGCTGAGTGCCGCCCTTAAATTTGGGGCCGTGGGCATTCGTACCGTTTGGGCCGCGGCGGCAGCGGCCTACCAACGGAGCCGCAGCGATGAGGCTCGGGGCCATGTGCAAACCTGGCAGCAGGAGTTGGCCTGGCGAGAGTTTTACCAGCAGGTGCTGTACTTTTTCCCAGAACTGGCCGATGGCCCCTACCGGCCCCAATGGCGTGATTTTCCTTGGGTCAACAACGAGGACCACTTTGTGGCCTGGTGTGAGGGGCGGACGGGTTACCCCATCGTGGATGCGGCCATGCGCCAGCTCAACCAAACCGGCTGGATGCACAACCGTTGCCGCATGATTGTGGCCAGCTTCTTAACCAAAGACCTGATCATCAACTGGCAATGGGGCGAAAAGTATTTTATGCAACATCTAGTGGACGGGGACCTAGCCGCCAATAACGGCGGCTGGCAATGGAGTGCTTCCAGTGGAATGGATCCCAAACCTCTACGGATTTTCAACCCCGCTAGCCAGGCCCAAAAGTTTGACCCCGAAGCGGAGTATATTCGCCAATGGGTGCCAGAACTGCGATCGCTGGATACTAGCTATCTGGTGACGGGGAAGATTCCAGCCCCAGAGCGAGAGCGGGCTGGTTACCCGGCTCCCATTGTCGACCACAAAATCCAACAGGCTCTGTTTAAAGACAAGTACAAGGGCCAAAAGATCTGAACATCCTTCCAAATCGCTGGCTGTCGGCCCTCCCCACGGAAAATCAGGTGATTCGGCGATCCGTTACCTGGCATTTGGGGTCAGGTGGTGTTGATCTCAAACCGGGCACTTACTACATCTGGGTTCAAACAGCCTGTAGGATGTTCCTATGCTGAAAAAGGAAGTGCGGCGAAGTCTGTCAACCGTAAGCTTGAAATAACCAAAACCCAAGCGAGGTTAACTGACATGACAAACACCGCACAGACTCTTCCATCCTATGCTGGCGAGTCCGTCTATGTCGGCATCGATGTTCATAAACATACCTATTCGGTGGTGGCCCGTGTGAATCACACTGAAGTAAAACGGTGGACGATGACCGCTGAGCCGAAGAAACTGGGTGAACAACTCCACAAGTTCTTTGCCGGGGCAACTATTTATAGCGCTTATGAAGCGGGGTTTTCGGGCTTCGGTTTGCATCGAGAGTTAGTTCGCCAGGGGATTCATAATCGCGTCGTGCATGCGGCGGCAATAGAAGTAGCTGCCAACCATCGGGTGAAGACGGATCGTCGCGATGCCCACAAGCTGTCTGAACAGTTGGAGGCCGGACGGCTACGGGGCATCCGGATTCCGAGCGAAGCCGAAGAACAGCGACGATTGCTGAGCCGAACCCGGGCTCAACTGGTGCGCCAACGCACCCAAGTGCAGAACCAGATTCGGATGAAAGCCCATCAGTTTGGCTTGATAGCGGCCGGGGACCGTCGCCAGATGACCCACAGCTTTGTGGCCGAACTATTGGCAGCCTGTCCAGCCGATGCTTTTCAGCAGGTGGTGAAGGCTCATCAAGCCATCTGGCATGCCTTGGAGCATGAAATTGCCCATCTGGAAGACCAGTTGAAAACCCAAGCCGCTCAGGACCCGTATGAAGCGACCTATCGCTCGGCACCGGGCGTAGGCTTCATCAGTGCCCGCATCTTATCCAATGAACTGGGCGATTGCTCCCAGTTTGCCAACGAGCGCCAACTCTTTAGCTATACCGGTCTGACGCCGTCAGAAGATTCGACTGGAGAGCACGTTCGACGGGGACCCATCACCAAACAGGGGAATACCCATCTGCGGAGCATCTTAATTGAGATTGCCTGGCGAGCGATTGGAGACGACCCTACCCTGAGGGCGTTCTATGAGCGCATCAAACAACGCCAGGGCAGCAAACGGGCGATTGTCGCTGTCGCGCGCAAACTGGTGGGTCGCATTCGCGCCGCCTTTCGTCATCAGGAGTTATATCGCATTGAGCCCCTTGAATCGGTCGCCTAGCCCCAAGTTCAAAACTTAGCAAGACCGCTAGTCCTGGAGCCCCAGTCTCGACACTGACCTTGGCCTATCGTTTTGGAGGATTGACGCTTCATCATCCGTGCTGACGGCACACAATAACTAATTCGCATTTGCTGCGACCACGTCTTTTGCCCGGTTCGCGTCCTTGAACGACAACGTTAGGATGTGGGTGGCGTAGCCCTGACTGACCGCGAAAATGGAATCGGTGGCACCGTTACGACTGTGACCAAGAATGACTGGTTGTGGCATCGGGTGCCTAACTCCGCCGGAATGATACCCCCCCAATAACACTCTGTTTTCACCCCTTAGCTTACGATTGACGAATCGGTCACACAGGATGACCTCAAATTTGCGTCGCCTATTACTTGACTTTTTCCATGACTGGGTAAAGGGCTTTGTCCGTGCCCACTCCAAGAGGCACCCCTATCCCGTGCTTAGGCGTCCATCCTCGCTGGGCTCCGGCGTCCCTGGCTGACCCCTTGTCCTTGCCACCCCAACTCAACTTCATGACTGGAAAAACCCTGCTGCTCGGATTACAGGCGGATCAGTTTCGCCATCCCCTGGATTTAGAGGCCACGCGCGCCCTCAAGCAATTGCCGGGGTTGGATATGCTGGTGCGTTTGGTGATGGCTCCCCTGGCCGAACAGTTTTTTTACCTGGACAACATTGCCTCCAGCGTAAGGGTCAGCGATCGCCAACTGCCCAGCCTCCATAGCGCCCTCCGGGAAGCCTGCCAAATTTTAGACCTGGATGTGCCCGAACTCTACGTCCGGCAAAACCCCATCCCCAATGCTTACACCTTTGCCATGCGGGGCAAACGTCCCTTTATTGTGATCCATACCGCGTTACTAGAACTCTTAACCCCTGAGGAAACCCAGGCGGTGATTGCCCACGAGTTAGGTCACTTAAAGTGTGACCACGGGGTTTACCTGACCCTGGCGAATCTGTTGATGCTGGCGGCCAGCCAACTGCCTCTGGGGGAGGTTTGGACCCAAAACCTGCAGGCCCGCTTGATGGAATGGGTGCGCTGTGCCGAATTTACCTGCGATCGCGCCGCCTTACTGGTGGCCCAGGATCCGCGCATAGTCGCCTCCCTGTTGATGAAGTTGTCCGGTGGGTCTCCCACGCTGATCCAGGAGCTGAATCTAGAGGCCTTTTTAGAGCAGGCTCGATCCTACGATGCCATCAGCGAGGATGCCCTGGGCGATGCCCTCAAGCAACTGCGTACCCAAGGGTTAACCCACCCCGTACCGGTGTTGCGAGCCAGGGAAATTGACCGTTGGGCCAGCAGTCAGGCCTACTATGCCCTGGTGAAAAGCCAACCAGTTGGGTATAATGGGGACTCATCCTTGGGCGGATGGCGAAATTGGTAGACGCACCACACTCAAAATGTGGCGGCCTTACGGTCATGCGAGTTCGAGTCTCGCTCTGCCCATCTTCTATCGCAGCAACTGCTTGACCGTACTGACCATGTCGTCAGGGCGAAAGGGTTTGGTAATGTAGGCATCAGCCCCCTGCTTCATGCCCCAGTAGCGGTCAAACTCTTCTCCCTTGGAAGAACAGATAATCACGGGGATAGACTGGGTCGCGGCTGAATTTTTAATCCAGCGGCAGAGCTCGTAGCCGTTCATGTTAGGCATGACAATATCGAGCACGACTAAATCAGGCGGAGTGGCCTGAATCATGGCCTTAGCCTCGATCCCGTCCTTGGCCTCAACCACCGTCAGCCCTGCTTTGAGCAGCAGTCCGGCAATCATTTCTCGCAGGGTTGCACTATCATCCACCACCAAGACCGTACTCATAGAATCCCCTCAACCTCGCGCTTTGGGCTAGGCCCTGAATCCGTTGCTATTATGACTAACTTAGAGGGCTCTAGCTCAGTTCCTGTCCAGGGTTCCCTGGTGGCCTAGAGTTCTAGCCCCCCACGGTCTTCCGAAGACTCGTGAGGCTTGGCCATAATCCCCTTAGAAAAAGGGTAACAGAGTCTGTCTAGACCCTGGTTGACTGACAAAAATTGACTTTAAGAGCCGGAATACCCTGCTGCGAGGTGGTTTCAGGACTTTGAGGAAGAAGAGGGGAGTCAGCGTTCTAAGCTTAGATACCCCTCAAAACCATGAACGCTGTGAAAAAAATTCCCCCCTCTACGATGCCTTGAACGCCTGGCTGGGTCCATCGGTAGTAGCCATCTGACGACCTGTCTGTGGATGGTGGTGGCCTTGCTCCAACGTGGAGAGGTGAGCCTGACCCGTTGGCTGCCCTATATCCCCTGTCGAGGTGTGCAGGCGCAAAGCAAACAACGACGGCTAAGCCGCAGTATAGGGGATACTGGAGAGGGGCAGGTCGTCATGGCTATTCGTCCAATTCTTCTAGTCTGACCCTACCCCTTTCTACGGATTCAGTCCCGCCTTCAGTCCTTTGTGATCTACTGAAGTTAGCTAAAATCCTTGTAGCTTGTGAAGGCCTTTGACATGATCAGCTAAGCGAATGGCCAAAGCAACGATTGTCAAAGTTGGGTTAGCATATCCTCCAGTGGGAAAGGTGGATGAACCCGCGATGAACAGGTTGGCAATCCCGTGAACTTTGCAATTGGCGTCGACAACTCCTTGCTTAGGATTATCATGCATTCGGGTTGTTCCCATGTTGTGATGGATACTAGGAGTAACTAATTGAGGATCTCCCTTATCAAACTCCAGATTGAGTTTTCCCAGTCCAACCAATTCAATCTGCTTCTTAAAGAGTGTGGCAGCCTTGACGAAACTACTGCGACTGAATTCATCCCAATGCCAGTTGATCTGGATCTTCGGATAGCCGAATCGATCTTTTTCCTCTCCTAGGAGTACCCGATTTTCTGGTCGAGGTGCTTGTTCTGTGGAGCTATACACTTGAATCACATTAAAAGCTTTCTCACTTCCAGAATTCTGAGGCCAAAATGCTTCAAGCTCTCGGCCAATATTCACACTCTTACGAGTCTGAAAGAAAAGTACATCATCCAGCCCGAGCAACACATTCGCCAAATGTTTTATGGCATCAGAATCTAGATTGCCCGCCCGGAGTTTACGACTCAACGCCATTGCAGAACTAACTGATTTAGACACGTAGCTTTTTCCTTCAGGAAATAAATATCTGAGGAGATTGAATTGTGTGAGATAATGACGAGGTAGCAAGAAGAAATTGGCATTGAGAAGTCCTTCTCTTTTAATCAATTCCTTTGACAGTATAGGCTTGGCTTGAACTTCATCCTGACCAATTTTTTGAATGCCATATAACCTAAAGGGATTAAATACGTCACGGCTAGTTGGCTGAATGACACCGACTCTAACTAGAGGGTGATCCATTAAAAACCGACCAACCAAGTTGTTATCATTGCCCAGCCCAGCTTTCTGAACTTGATTGGACATTAGTAATATACGTGCATTCTCAAGGCCACCAGTGGCCAGAATAAATTGCTTGGCACTAACCCAAAAATGCTTTCTGCTGGGATTGATGAACCTTGCCTTAGTAATTCTTTTGCCAGTCTCGTCGGCTACCAACTCATACACGCTAGCATACAGAAAGGTATTTACGTTTGGAGCTGATTGAATAAGTTCTCGATAGTTTTGAGTGAAAATATCACCAGTCCCAAAATGGAACATCCTGTTGACGATAAAGTTCTTGTCAAAAGCTATCTGAGGAGAGACCTGGCTTGACCAAGTCTCTGGCTCGTAAGAATACACACCTAGCCCACAGGCGGCATGGGCGCGCTCATAGTAAGGATCCAATTCCTTTTTCGTTATAGGCCAACCGCTATGAGGCAACCAATCGCGCTCCTCAAAGTCAACTTCCTCTAGAGGTACATACCGAATAATTTTTTTCCCAGTGCTGCGATCTACCCACTGGTGAGCTGTCCCCCCAAACTGTCGAGTTCTCATTGTTTCAGCTGGTGGAAAATTTGGACAGGGTGGAATTTGATCCCCTATCGATTCCATAGATCTATTAAGGGCTTGAATCTCTGGTTCAGGTGTTAGCCCTCCAGACTCCAAGATGCAAACTTCAATGGATTTTCCCACCAACTCTTTGGCTATAGTGAGCCCAGCAGGTCCAGCGCCAATTATACAAACATCTGATTCATAAGTAGTTTCGGAAGATAGTTCTCTTGAGTCTATAAACATAGGTTGAATTGAGTTAAAAACACAACAGGCTAAATTTTAAAACATAAAATAATAACTTGCTGAATTTCAAAGTTTTTTCAAGGATTTCTTAACTAATTTAATTATCTTTTCCCCACTGCAAAACGTAATTTTTAAAAGAGGAGGTGACATTTTCAAAGAAGCGCTATGCCACCAGTGACGGCGTAGCCAAACATCACCAGTTTTGAATACTAACCACCAAAGTTTTGGTAAATCTCTAAAGGAATAAGGTGCTGCAAGAGTTAAAAATTTAGATTCTTTTCCCCAACCATCTTCAAGGGGGAAGTTCCCCCAAGCTTTCGACTCTTCGAGCGTTGGATTAAGCCAAAACTCTTTCTGGAGTGTTTCAATTAAAGCTCTGACATCTCCAAACGGATTAAGTAGATTGCTATCCAGTAAAAGATTGTCAGTGAAGTTTAAGATAGCCGTTCTAACAAGTGGATAGCCCCAGTCAGTAACTGCTTGGTTAGATTCTTCCTTAAAGACAGGGTGAACTTCATCGCTATTGTGAGCGTAAGAATAATCTACTACTGATCCATGGTCGGCACTACAAACAGATTCGAGAAAGGTGATTATCCCTGGGATGTTCATAAATCCTAAGCGGTCTATCTCATTGTATAAATAGGGCTCTGGAGGATCAAACTTGTTGCTTCGAACTTTCCTAAGTCCCAGATAAAAGCTATTCGGAGGTTTTATATTCTGAGTTTCCAGAATGGCTGCTAATGCATTGTGAAGCGTTGCTCCGGTGCCGAGATCAACGAGGCCAAAGTCACTGTTTTCAAGTAAATTGACTTGAGCTAGATATTTAGTTAAAACTTCACGCTTTTCGAATGCCTTTGATATAATGAGTCTCTGAACTTCAAGGTCAGACAATATGTATTTATGCAGCCTAACTCTTTCCTCACGTCCAAGATTGCGATCCCAGTCAGCAGTTGAAAATCCGATTTTAGCAAGATTGCTCTTGATTTCAGCAAGTGTGATATTGAATCGACTGAAAATAACTTTCGGGGATAAGTGATCTACATCATGCTCAAGGGGAAGAACCTGATTTAGTTGTTCTTCATTGAGATCTGTGAGACTAGGCAACAACCAAGCTTGTCGGCTGCCGTAAAGGGATATTGCTTTTTGGTTTAAATTTAATTTGCTGATAATTCTATTGGCAATTTCGACTAAAATTTGCCCATCTCTTGATAAGAAATATAATCTTTCTAACCCTAATTCCTGAGATCTTTTAAGTACCCAAAGTGTGAAACCTACTAATGTAGGTGCTGCTACGCCTAGTACTTGAAGGCATAAATAAGTCTACTGGTCATAAGGTTA
>DVEE01000487.1 GCA_015295885.1 Leptolyngbyaceae cyanobacterium M65_K2018_010 | reverse complement strand
CTCCCCAAGCCATCACCCTCCGCTAAGCAACATCCAGGGCTGGCCCCAGGGCGCGATTAGGGTGAAGGATGAAGGGGGGAGGAGGTGAAGGGGCTTAAGTTCCCAACCCTGGGATCTGGGGATGCGTTTATGCCTCGGTGGCTACGGTGATGTTGTCATCGGGTAGCTTGTCAATCAACTTGTGCAGGGGGTCAATGCCTGCCCGGATAGGGGGTTGATCTACCGTAATGGTCAGCGAGCTTTCGTCATCGGAGAAGGGGTGTTTTTGTAGGTAGATGAGTTCGCCCTCGGCGTTGTAAATTCCCACATCAATTTCCTCTTGGTTCATGGCGGCTGGGGTTTCGTTGCCCACGTTGTCGGATCGCATCTTGGCGGTGTTGACCGTGAGGGTCACGTCAAACTTGCCATCGGGCCGGGGGGTAACGGTGGCGGCGGTGATGCGGTTGTCGTAGAGCGTCACCGTTTCAAACAGGTCGGTGATCAGGTATTGGTATTTTTCGGGCGTGACCTGGCGCAGAGCCGCCACCAGATCGGTGGCCGAGGGATAGGGAGGGGCATCAGCATACTGCTTCAGCAGGTTGGCCAAGGCTTCATTCACGACTGCTTCGCCGATATAGTCTTGCAGGGCAAAGAGGGCCAAGGAGCCTTTTTGGTAGGCCAGGTGTCCCGCCTCAGCTTCGACCAGGGGCACATCGGATTGCGACCGATTCTTCAGGTAGGTATCCAGGTTGCGGCGCAGGGCCACCCCCAGTTTTTCGGGGCCGTATGCCTGGCCGTAGACCTGGTTAGCGGTGTATTCCGGCAGGGATTCCAGCAGAAATTTGGTGCCAGGGGTATCGGATGGCCTCAACTGTTGGCCCCACCACTGGTGGGCGGTTTCGTGGGCGGCAATGCGGAAGGCTTCGTCCACGCTGGCAGGGTCGTTGTCGTCAAATTTGGCCAGGTAGCCAAAGCGTTCACCCCGGATGATGGTGGTCGGATGGCTCACGGCTTCGCCCGCATAGGGCAGCTCGACGGTGCGCAGGGTTTTGTGGGGGTAAGGCCCGAAGTTTTGGGAGGCATAGTCCAGGGTATTTTGGATGCCGCGCACCATGCGATCCAGATTGCGATCGTGCCCTGGGTGGTAATACATCTCAATTTGTACATCCTGCCATTGGTCCTTCAGCACCTCATAGCGGCCCGACAAAATGGGAGCCACGGAGGTGATGGGTGCCCGGCTCTGGTATTGGAAATAGCGGCGGTTATCCTCAGTCCACTCCTTGACCAGTTCACCAGAGGTGATGGCGAGCTGGTCGGCGCTGGTGCTGAGAGTGGCCGAAAACTGCACCAGGTCGGCATCCCCGGTGGGGGTGACGGGCGTGTATTGGGTTAGTCTGGCGGCTTCTGCTGCCGGGTCTAGGGGGGGGAGTCCCGCCTGTTCGCGCCGCTGTGCGTCCCTCAGCCGGGGCCGCTGGAAAAAGCCAACCATGGGCGCAAAGTCAACCGTCCTAAAATTCAAACCGTTCTCGAAATAAGCGGTGACACTCCTGAGTTCTTCCCGAGTTACTGCCGGGTCCGGTTTTTGAAGGAGATCAAAAGTGACCTCGGCGGTGGCTCCGGGTTGCAGGGGGTTGGCCAGGGCAAACTCATAGGCTTGCACCACGGGATGCTCTGCCGTCGCGGTGGCGGGGGTGCCGTTAACGGCGATCTGGTTCACCTGAATGCGTTTGGGCAGGTTCAGCAGAATGGTATCGATGGGCTGCGGGGTTTTATTTTCCAGAGTGTAAGTGCCCTTGACGGCAAAGCGGCCATCCTCGTCGGGGTACAGATCCCCTTGCAGATCGATCGCGGTAATCTTGGGTTGGGCGTCGATCAGGTGACCGTAGGCTTTTTCGTAGGCGATCACCTGGTCGGTCACCTGGGCGCGGCTGGGGGCTGGGTGGAGCAGGTGGGTGTTGTAGAAAATCCAGCCGCCCAGCAGAGCAGCCGTTAGGGCACTCAGCCCCATGACGGTCTGCATCGGTCGGGTGAAGCGTTGACGGGCAATGCGCCAGCGCTGTTTGGGTTGGGTATCGACACCGCGCACCCAAAATAGAATGGAAATGCAGATCAGAAGCAGGGCGATCGCCAGCCAATAGCCCTGATACCAGCGCACCGCCGCCAGCATTCCCCCGTAGCCGCTAATGGGGCTGTAATGGGCGTCCGGCTTGTAGCCATACTGAAGCAGCCGGGCTGAGCGAAACAAGCCACCCCCCTGGGCGAACAAAATCACCAGAGCGGCGGAGAGAAAATAGCCCAGAAACTTCTGGTTCACCAGCACCTGAATGGTGATCGCTAGAATGCTGATCAGCAGCAAATCCACCAGCACGAGGGTAAATAGCCCAACGGCGTAAACCCCCAGTTCGTAATGGGTGTACTGCTGCACGGTTTGGGCCAACAGCCCGCCCACCATCAGTAGAACCAGGACAAGACCCAGAATCAGGGCCAGGGCCAGCAGTTTACCCAGCACCACGGCCCAACTGCGCACGGGCAGCGGGTCGCTGAGGGGATCGACCTTCACCTCCCTCTCTCGCCACACCAGATCCCCCGCCAAAAAGATGATCAGCAGCGGGGCCAGAAATTTCATCAGCAGCGACGCCATTTCCACAATGAATAGCGTTGCCGGTAGGGCTGGCTCACCGGAATTATCCCGAATGGAGGTGCCCAACAACACCATCAACACCACGATGCTGATACTTAAAATGGCCAGCACCAGCGGGTTCCAGAGCAGGCGCTTGAGTTCGAGCTGGGCGATGCGCCAGCCGTGCTGAAGCTGGGCACCGGGGCCGTAGTGGCGGTGGGCGATAGGGGCCACAGCGGAGGCCGACCGGATAGGGCTGGCCTCTGCTGATAGTTCTGGCGGCGAGGGCGTTTTCCAAAACAGGAGCCGTCGTTCTGCCCAGTCCAGAAATCGCTCCAGGCGGGGGTTGGGTTGGGCGGTAGCCATGCCAGCAAAGCTAAACCGTCGCCACACCCAGGCAAAGAAGGCGATGCTCAGCCCCAGGTAAATCAGCCGCGAGAGCCAGATCACCGGGGCAAAGGGAACATTCAGCGTATTTTGCTCAATCTTGGTCCAAAACCGGACGGCGTAAGCGATTTGATAGGTGGGAAAAAACGGCTGAGCCACAAGCTGCCAAAACTGATCGAGGTTCAGCAGGGAAAGCACGAACGTAATGATGCTGGTCGCAAACCAGATCCCCACGATCGCCAGGTAGCTGGTCAGGGTGCGGCGGGTCAGCAGCCCCAGGGCAAAGCTCATCAGACCAAAAATTACAATATTGGGAATCACCGAATAGAGGTACGGCTGGACATAGCTCGCGAGATTGAAGGGGCCGATGCGCTCAGGGGCCATCCAGGGCAGGGCCGCCCCCAGCAGCAGCCCCAACCCCAACCCTAGAGAAATCACCAGACTAATCACAGCACTGGCGATGAGGCGTCCCGTGGCGAACTGCCATTCTTTGAGGGGCGAGGTGAATAGCAGCCCATCCATATTGGCGGTAAAGTCTTTGGTGGCGCGGTCGGCAAAAATGCCTGCCACCACGATCGCCAGGGGAATACCCGCAAAGTAACCCACCGCCTGCATGATGGCCAGGGGTGAGTTGGCGTAGGGAATCAACTCCCCCGGCTTGGTGTCGAGGCCCAGGGCTGGCCTCAGCGCAGGGAAGAACAGCACATCGCTGCCCTTGACATGCATGACCAGCAGCCCCACGACAAAGAAAAAGCCAAAGGCCAGCAATACAAAGCGAGTGCGAAAGCTTTCTCGCAATTCAAACCGAACAATCTCCCAGACGGGTTGCCAGGGGGCGGGGGTGGTGGGTGGATGGGTGGATGGGTGGGTGGTCATGGTCAGAGCGGAATGGATGGTCGTAGTTAGTAGGGGAGGATCCCGGAGAGAGAGATCCCAGGGTTCTTGAAGAACCCTGGGATCTGGTCGCATCGATCAACTGCTGCTGCTGGAAGGACTGGGCTGGGGCAGTTGGGGAATGAGCCAGGAGAGA
>DVEE01000156.1 GCA_015295885.1 Leptolyngbyaceae cyanobacterium M65_K2018_010 | reverse complement strand
GTAGCGCCCTGCTTTAACGTACCAGGGGGGCGGGTCTAGATAGCGTAGGGTAACGGCATCGGCCAGTTCACCGGGGCCCAGGCTATACACATCCCCATGATTCATGACTGTGCGGGTGAGGCGCTTTTTCCCGCGATAAATGCCATTGGTTGAGTTGCGATCCTTCAGCACAAAGGGTTGCCCTGGCCGATTGGGATCTCGGGTGAGGGTCGCGTGCACCTGGCTGACAATCGGGCTGGGGGCCACAATATCGCACTGGGCTGAACTACGACCGATGATGTAATGCTCTCCTAGCAACGGGTAGGTAGTTTCCTGGCCGTCGACGATCACCTGCAGCTGAGCGGAACGAGCCCCCGGCTTAACTGCCAGTTTCGCAAAATCCACCTTTGCCTGAACCGCTTGAAATGCTTGGGTAACGGTTTTAAGCAGGGTGCGAGGCCGAGAGGGTTCGGGGAGCGTCATGGCAGGAAGTTGCCTGACTTGAGGTACAAGCCCCATTGTAGACATAAGACTGAGAATCGCCATGCCATAGAGGCCACTTTTCAGGTTTATCGTCGGTCAGCGGGGCTTACCTACAGGCAACCTTTGAACAACCCCAATCCGAGAAGACCTGTTCCAAATTTCTCGTCTCGTGGCAAACTGACACTGAATCATCCCTGCATCGGGGGATAAACCACTAGTTTTTGGGGCATGTAAGGTTAGGCCATGGCATTTGAGTATCCTGATAGTTTGAAATATTTAGATAGTCATGAGTACGCTCGCGTGGATGAAGAGGAGGGCATTGTCACCGTAGGTATTACCGCCTTTGCCATTGATCAACTGGGCGATATTGTTTTCTTGGAACTCCCTGAAGTTGGCGATACCGTGGAAAAGGGCGAAAGCTTTGGTACGGTCGAGTCGGTCAAGGCGGTGGAGGAATTGAAATCCCCCCTCCATGGCGAGGTTCTGGAGCGAAATGAAGCTCTGATGGAAACCCCTGAGCAAATCGGCGACGACCCCTACGGAGACGGTTGGTTAATCAAGGTGAAGGCCGATAACCTAGAGGATCTAGAAGACGCTATGTCAGCGGAGGAGTACAAGGACCAGGTGGAGGGCTAAGGGCCTGAATCCAGGCCCTACCTGGGGCAATTTGGCCTAACCTCAGCCCAGAGGCCTCAATCTAAGGGAATGTCGTCCCCCCACTGACGGCGGCCGTGGGCTTACCCTGGTCAACCCAGGCTTCACACCGAATCCATAAACTGAGGATGGTCTAATCACCATCATGAATTCTTTAAATTCATCAGGCTTTTGCCCCTGCTTCAGGGTTGACTTGGCCAAAAGGGGATAGTTTGTTTCAAAATATAAACATTCTGGCTGCGGGAGATGGTGAAACAGACCTCATCCTGGGCCATTTTTTCATACCGAGTTCCTATACCTAACGAGTCTTCACCGGCCATGACCCAAGCCCTATCTCAGTCCAGCTCGGCTGCTACCCTGTCCACCTGCTCTGACCAACCTGGCTCAGCGGTCAAGGGCAAGGGCACTCAGGTTTGCCTGGGGGGAACTCCCTCGAACGAGTTGGCGGAATTGCCTTTGAGCCCTTTTGTGGGACGCCACCTGGGGCCCACGGCCAGCGACCTCTCCGCCATGCTGAGCCTGCTGGGCTACGACAGTCTGGATCAACTGATTGAGGCCACGGTCCCCGCTGGCATTCGCCTGCAGCAGCCGTTAAATCTACCGGAGGGGCTGGACGAGTCAGGGGCGCTGACTAAGTTGCGATCGCTGATCTCCCAGAACCAAGTTTGGCGGTCTTACCTGGGCCTGGGTTACGCTAATACCCTCACTCCACCGGTAATTCAACGGAATGTCCTGGAAAACCCAGGTTGGTACACCCAATACACCCCCTACCAGCCCGAAATCGCCCAGGGGCGACTGGAAGCTCTGTTGAACTTCCAAACCCTGGTGACCGACCTGACGGCTATGGAAATTGCTAACGCGTCTCTGCTGGATGAAGGCACCGCCGCCGCTGAGGCCATGACCCTCGCCTTCAATAGCCGCAAAAACAAAGCCATCAAAACCTTTTGGGTAGCCGCAGACTGCCATCCCCAGACGATCGAGGTAGTTAAAACCCGAGCCCTCCCCCTCGGCATTGACGTGATAGTTGGCGACCACCGTCGGTTTCAATTTGAGACCCCTGTATTTGGGGTGCTGTTGCAATATCCTGCCACCGATGGGGCCATCTACGACTACGCTGACTTTGTAGCCCAAGCCCACACCGCTCAAGCCCTGGTCACGGTGGCGGCTGACCTGCTGAGCTTGACCCTGCTCCGCCCACCGGGGGAATTTGACGCTGATATTGTCGTGGGAAACACCCAACGGTTTGGTGTGCCACTGGGGTTTGGCGGTCCCCATGCTGCTTTTTTGGCTACCCGCAACGCCTTTGCCCGAAAACTCCCCGGTCGGCTGGTGGGAGTTTCTAAGGACACCTACGGCACGCCGGCCCTGCGCCTGGCCCTGCAAACTCGGGAACAACATATTCGCCGGGACGCGGCCACCAGCAATATCTGCACCGCCCAGGTCCTGTTGGCGATTATGGCTAGCATGTACGCGGTCTACCATGGCCCCACTGGCTTAAGGGCGATCGCTGGCCGCATTCATCACCACACCCAAACCCTAGCCCACGCCCTCAGTCAAGCGGGCTTGAGCCTGGGTCAGCACCCTTTCTTTGATACCCTACGGGTCACCGTCGGCGATCGCCAGGGGGCCATCCTGGAACGGGCGGCTACCTACCGCATCAATCTGCGGGTGCTAGATGCCGACACCCTGGTTGTAGCCCTAGACGAAACGGTTACCACCGCCGATGTTGAGGACTTAGTGGCGGTCTTTACCGGCCACCGGCAAGACCACACCAACGGGCACCACTCCAGCGCTGTACCGCTCCAGGCCGACTCCCCCTGGCCAGCCCCCCACTCCCGCACTTCATCCTTCCTCACCCACCCGGTCTTCAATAGCTACCACTCCGAAACGGAGATGCTCCGCTACCTCTATCGCCTCCAGAACAAGGATTTATCCCTGGCCACGGCGATGATTCCCCTCGGATCTTGCACGATGAAGCTCAATGCCACGGCGGAAATGCTCCCCGTCACCTGGCCCGAGTTTGGCCAGATTCATCCCTTTGCCCCAGGGGATCAAACCCGTGGCTATCGCCAGCTGTTTGCCGATTTAGAAACCTGGCTGGCTGAGATCACGGGCTTTGATGGCATCTCCCTGCAGCCAAACGCCGGCGCTCAGGGAGAATACGCTGGCTTGCTGGTCATTCGCGAGTACCACCGGCAGCGCGGTGACCACCATCGCCAGGTTTGTCTCATTCCCCAATCGGCCCACGGCACCAACCCGGCCAGTGCGGTGATGGCTGGCATGACCGTGGTGCCCGTCGCCTGTGACGAAGCGGGTAACATTGACCTGGCCGATCTCCAGACCAAGGCCGAGGAGCACCAAAATCATTTGGCGGCCTTGATGGTGACCTACCCCTCTACCCACGGGGTCTTTGAGGCGGAAATTGCCACCATCTGCGCTATTGTTCACGCCAACGGTGGTCAGGTGTACATGGATGGGGCCAATATGAATGCCCAGGTAGGGCTCTGCCGCCCCGCCGATTTTGGCGCCGATGTGTGCCATCTGAATCTGCATAAGACCTTCTGTATTCCCCACGGGGGAGGGGGCCCTGGGGTGGGACCGATTGGCGTGAAAGCCCATCTAGTCCCTTTCCTGCCCGGCCATAGCTTGGTGCCTGGGGTCGGCGGCAACCAGGCGATTGGTGCTGTCACCTCAGCCCCTTGGGGCAGTGCCAGCATCCTGCCCATTTCCTGGATGTATATCGCCATGATGGGTGGGGCAGGTCTGAAGCGAGCCACCCAGGTGGCCATTCTCAACGCCAACTACATCGCCCAACGCCTGCAGGGATACTACGACATTCTCTACACAGGCCAGAATGGACGGGTAGCCCACGAGTGCATTCTGGATCTGCGCCCCTTCAAAAAAACCGCTGACATTGGGGTC
>DVEE01000376.1 GCA_015295885.1 Leptolyngbyaceae cyanobacterium M65_K2018_010 | reverse complement strand
GAAAATGGGAGAAGCGTAAAGATCAGAAACTCCCAGTTCCTGCAGGTAGGGCAGAATGCGTCGCGCCGCCTGAAAGTCAAAGGCGGAGTTGAATTGTAACCGGTAGGTGGCCAGGGGAATGCGCATGGAACTTATCAATGACAGGGTAGAGCAGGGTTGGGGTAGCGGTGGCTAGAGGATTGAAGTAAGCCGGTATCGATCCCCTTAGGGGGCAAGGGCGGGCAGGTTCGCGGGAGATTCGCTGGGAATCCGTTGGTAAAGCACCAGACTCTGAGCGGATAAGCGCAATTCACCGCCCGTTTGGAGAATATCCGGGTTCTGGCTGCCAGGTCCCAGCCACTCTACGTCCGCCGTGTCTAGACACCGCTGCCACCGTCCATCGAGCAAGGGTGTGTAGGGCACGGTTTCGGGTTGAAAATTCATCAGCGCTAAGACTTCGGAGGTCCCCTGCCACCGTTGCCAGCACACCAGCCCGCGGGCCGGGGTGCATTTGGTCGCCAGCTGGCCGCGATCGCCGGTGGCCAGGGCCGGAATTTGCCGCCGCAGTTGGATCAGGGTTTGGTAGAAGCGCCACAGGCGGTGGTGTTTTCCCTGCTGCTGCAGGTCCCACTGCAACTGGGCCCGTTGAAAGGTATCAGGACTGGCGGCATCCGGGGGATCGCCCCAACCATGAAAGGCGGCAAATTCTCGCTGGCGTCCTGCCCGCACCGCCGCCACCAGATCCGGATCGCCGTGGTCTATGAAGTACAGAAAGGGAGCGGTTTCACCGTACTCTTCGCCCATAAATAATAGGGGAATGTAGGGAGACAGCAAAACCGCTGCCGCCGCTAACTTCAACCCCTCAAAACTCACCAGGGTACTGAGCCGTTCCCCCAGGGGACGATTGCCCACCTGGTCGTGGTTTTGGGCGCAAACGATAAATTGCTGGGGGGGGCGATGGCTAGCCCGATTGCCATGGCGACGTTTGCGAAAGCGGGAATAGAGGCCGTCGTAGACAAAGCTATCCTGCAGGGCCTTAGCCAACTGTTCGGGGCTACCAAAGTCTTCGTAGTAGCCCTGGGACTCTCCGGTTAGCAGGGTATGGAGACTGTGGTGAAAGTCATCGCTCCACTGGGCATCCAGGCCATGCCCCCCCTGATCGGCGGGGTTAATCACCCGCACATCATTGAGGTCGCTTTCAGCCATCAAGTGACAGGGGTAACCTCGAGTCCAGGCGAGGGGTTCTACCACGGTTTTTAGTTCCGCCAGAATATGGGTAGCACTAAAGTCGTAGATGGCATGGACCGCATCCAGTCGCAGGCCGTCGATGTGGTAATCCCGCAGCCAATAGCTGGCATTGTCCAGGACAAACTGACGCACCCCGTCGCTATAAGCATCATCAAAGTTAATTGCCGCCCCCCAGGGGGTGGTGTAGCGCTCCGTCAGGTAGGGGCCAAAGTCAGCGGAGTAATTCCCCTCGGGGCCAAAGTGGTTATAGACCACATCTAGCACCACCGCCAGGCCCTGCTGGTGGCAGGCATCGACCAGGCGCTTTAATCCCCCAGGGCCGCCGTAGCTGGTTTGCACCGCAAAGGGATACACACCGTCGTAGCCCCAGTTGCGATCGCCCGGAAACTGGGCCACCGGCATGAGTTCTAGGGCGGTAATGCCGAGCTCCTTAATCCGGGGTAGGCGAGGGATGATGGCATCGAAGGTACCTTCTGGAGTAAAGGTACCAACGTGGATTTCGTAGAGGATATACTCGCTCAGCGGTAAGCCCGACCAGGCTGAGTCGCCCCACGGATAAGCCTGGGGATCAACCACCTGGGAGGGGCCGTGGACTCCCTGGGGCTGACAGCGGGAGGCTGGGTCAGGGCGTAATCTGTCCCCGTCGAGCACAATCTGATAAAGCATTCCGGGGCCTATCCCCTCTACTCGGGCTCTCCAGTACCCGCCGGGTTCGCTGTGCAGTGGCACGATCCGCTCGGGGGTCTCCAGGACCTTGACCGCAACTTGCTGGCGGTGGGGAGCCCAAACCTTAAATTCGCATTGGTTGTGACCCAGATAGTTCGCTCCGATCATCACGGGGCTGCCTCGGGGTAAACATCATCGGCCAGGACGAACCACAGCCCTGGGGTGCCTCAATCGTTACCTAAACAATCCGTTACCTAAACAATCCGTTACCTAAACAATCGTTGCCTAAAGTTTAACCATGATTTTATGAAGTTTGTAAAGGCGAGGCCAGTCAGGGGCCGCCAATTAAGCCGGTGAAATCGCCGCCTGGTGGGGGCTGATACTGTACCGGTTCCCCCCAACCCCTATGATGAGAACTACAGATGGGGCTGATTAAACCGATTGCAACACACCTATGGATGTCTCAATCCTTGGGGCCAGTGGTGACTGTGGGCGGGAAATTGTCTCCCAATTGGTAGCCCTGGGGGCGCTGATGCCCACGGAGCGTCTGCAATTGGTGGGGCGATCGACCGGGCGTAGTGGCCAAATCCTCTACGGCCTCTGCAGTGACCTGAGCGATGCCTATGCGGAAAAGGCCCCAGTGTTGGATGTGGCCCTAGCCCCCGAGGAGATCGTGGCCGATGTGATTGTGATGGCCGCCGGCGCGACGGTGAGTGGTGAGCTTACCTCTCGGGCTCAACTGGCTGAGGTCAACCTAGCCATTTTTGAAACCTACGCCCAGGCGATCGCCCAGCATGGGTATGGGCACGAAGTCCTGTTGATCGTCACCAATCCGGTGGAATTGGCGGTAGAGGTGTTTAGCCGCCATCTGGGTCGTCATCGGGTGATTGGGGTGGGTGCCTATTCCGATTCCCTCCGCTTTCGCCGGGAAATTGCGGCTGACCTGGGCATCCGCCGGCAACTGGTGCAAGGCTTCATCGTCGGCGAGCACGGCGAAGGCATGGTACCGCTGTGGAGCACTGTACAAATCCACGGCATGACCAGCGGCGAACTGCGCGAGGCTCGTCGGTGGCTGCAACGGCAACGCTCGGTGAGTCAGTTTCCCCAGGAGGTGGCCCAGGAGAAACAGGTCGTCATGGCCCTGCTCAAGCAGGGCAAAATTCCCCAGGCCTACAGTTATGTGGATAGCCTGCCCCCGGATCTTCGGGTGGTGGTCAAACCCTTTGTTACCCACATGTCTGGAGCTAAGACCATTGCCGCCACCGCTAATGTCACCGTTGACCTGGTGCAAAACCTATTGGAGGGACGGGAAATTGTGGTTTCGGGGCAGGTGCAGTTAGACGGCGAGTTCTACGGCCTGCGCACCCCCTTTGGGGTGCCGATTGTGGTCACGCCCAAGGGCTGGACTCAGGTGGTGCCGCTCCAACTCTGGGCCGAGGAGGCTGACCTGGTGCAGGAGATGGCGGCCCAGATCAACAGACTCCAGGAGGCCTTGCAGCGTGGCTAACCAACGGTGGTTATTTGTGGTTCGGGCGCTGGATAAACCCGGCACCCTAACGGCGGCCGCGGCGGTGTTCTCAAACCGAGGCATTTCCCTGGAGGGCATTTTAGGCAGTGGCATGGGCCCCGGCACGGCGGCAGACGGTCGCCTGATCTTTAGCTTTCAGGCTACGGAGGCAAAGCAGGCCTTGCTCCAAAAAGCCCTAGAACGATTACCTAGCGTGTTTCAGGTGAGGGCCTACCACTATGACGATGAACGTCTTAGGGCGATCGCGGTCGCTAAGCTGAGCCAAAGGGTCAAACTTACCAACGATGACGAGAGCTATTTTGTCGAAACCATTGCCCAGACTAGCCGCGATCGCATGGTGATGCTCACAGGCAGCCCCCTAGCCGTAGAAGCGGCGGTGGATCAGTTTCGCCAACAGGGACACCTGAAGGATGTGGTGATGTCCTACATCACGGTTTGAGGTCAGTAGGCAGGGGCAATTCAATAGAAGATGCAGAGGGGGGCAGAGGGGGTGGCCCCCCGGCCTGAGGGCTTCGTCGTGAGCCGCTCAGCCGAACGGCGCAGCCCCCAACCCCCCTGCTGACCATAAATTAGACTTCGCTACTTATCTAATCACGACGAATTGTAAATATCTTGATCGCAACTTGAAACTATGTGAAGAA